>NZ_JANEWL010000078.1:0-22548 GCF_028069815.1 Citrobacter sp. Awk 2 | reverse complement strand
GGTCCTTTAACAGGGTTAAAATCGAACATCGTTGATAGATTATATAATACAGGGATATAACCATTTTCGGCGTGACTCATCCCAGAAATCAAAACTGTACTGAGTAACAAAACATATAATTTATTCATACACCCTATCACCTTGATATTAGGCCTATTACCTATAGCATAATTACAACACGGTTACTGCTGATCTTCAACGTAAATACCTGCCGATATAATAGCGCCCCCTATACGTCGCCGACCGTATAAAAGGGGAACTGGATTACCCTGAGCAGCAGTGTTAGTTACACCACCGAATGCATACGATGCCCGATTTTCGGCATCCTGTTTGCTGGCAAGTCCTGCTGGCTGTGGCGAAAGCATTTGGATTACGCCTCCAGCCATTAATGCAACACCTGGTGCGACCAATGCCATACTTGCACCGCCAGTAAAACCTGACAAAGCGTAGCCAGCTACAACAAGGACGGCACCTAATATGGTTTGTAACAGGCCAGCTTTTTTACTACCAATAACTACTGGCACGATCCGGATCACTTCACCTGTCACCGGAAAGCCTAAATCATCTTCCCCGATATTTTGCTTTCCTCGAAAAACTGCATATGTCAGACCGCGCTGTTTACTTGAATTCATGAAGGCCTCAAACCCTTTCACTGTTGCAGCTAGCGCTCGACAGGCTTCTCGGGTTGAGCTAATTAAACGATGATGCGTCTTACCAAAGGTTTTGCCAAGAATCCCGCTCAGTTCAATTTGGGTCATAACTTCTTGCTGCATACTCTTCTCCAATAAAAAAGCCACCCGGAGGTGGCCATTTATAAAATGACTCGAACTATATGGTTGACGCTCTGATATCAAGTCCGGAATTAGTATCTCCGGTGATGCGGAATTTTTGATGTTCACGAGCATTGATCTGCGTGGCAGTCTCTTTGAGTGGTTGTCCGACCTGCATTCCACATAATCCTTTACCTTTTGAATCGCCAGATATTCCTAGAATATGTCGGCCGGATGTAACATTGATATCGATCGTTTCTCCCGTATCAATTCTTGCATAGGATTTTCCATCAATAGTTACTTCTACAAAGCATCCACCACCAGCAAACCATCCTTGATCTCGTGTAATTGTTATCACCGAGTCACCAGCTCCCTTCAGCAATACACGTTCAGATGGTACTTGTTTTGCAACGGTAGAATTCACCGCAGTGGTTGAACACCCAGCAACGCTAAGCGCAATTAGAAGCAGCAAAGTCTTTTTCATATCCCTATCCCCTTTGGTTTTGCAAAAGGTTAGCACAGAGACTTATACCGTAGAACCTTCATTGTCCGTTCCTGCCAGTAACCGCCATAGGGCACACGCTGACTCAAATGGCCATAAAGATGGTGTAGTAACATGTTACCTTCCAGCAGGATCCCTGCATGATTCCACTTATTAGCCTGGACCTGCATGATAACCATATCACCAGGCCGCGGTACACCGCTGAATTCACGAAATCCGCATTCATACCAGCAATCGTGGTAGAAGTTTTCAGGGTAGCAGTCTTCCCACCAGGGATAATCAACACGGTAATCCGTCAGTTCGATACCATGCGTCTGCCGGAAGTAACTCATTACTAGTCCCCAGCAGTCAAAGTGACCGAGAACAAACGGGCGCTCCAGTAGCGGAAGTTCTCCCCGAGGCTGGATTGTCCGTAAATCCCCTTCTGGCCAACTCACGATGTGCCAGGGCAAAAATGTTGCATCGCATTGGGCTTTATCCAGTTCGCTCGGCTGCGTTGTGGCATCCGGGTGGCTGTGGACAATGGCAATCACCGTTCCCCAGTCTTCAGCAGCGGCGTAATCTTCCGGCGACAGGTGAAAATGCTCGGTCGGTTCCGTAGCCAAATTGCAGCAGGGAATGTATCTCTGAACCCGGCTTTTTTGTACCACCACACCGCAGCTCTCCCGCGGATATTCAGCGGCAGCATGCGCCATAATGGCGTCGATAATTTTCTGACGCATATCAGCTCCTGATCAGGGATGTGCCAGGGAAACCACCGAATGGCAACTCGTTCCCCTCGCCATGCCGCAACTTGCACGCAGTGAGTGTACCAGGGCATTCATCGAGCGACGGATCGTTAACCGGGTTGTTGTGCTTGTCGAAATAACGCGTCCCGGCATAGTCGCATCCATCACCTGAGCGGTATTTGTTTCGGATACACCAGGTACAAAGCGAATGTAGCTGCCGCGTCGGGATCATCAGCCCCTGCAGATCCATCGGGCTGGTTAGCGCAAACTCAACCACTTCATTGGTTTCGCTGCTCTTTGCATCGATGTAAAACACCTTCAGTTTTTCCTGCTGAGGATCCGCCGACGGGTTACCCTCCGGATAGTTTTTCGCATCCAGATACTGCGCCAGCGTGTCATGAATGGTCACTTTCGCCTGCAGCAGGTCATCATAAGCAAGACACAGCGCCGTTATGGAACTGTCGAGGTTAGCGACCGACAGCGTCGGCTGTGCGCTGGTCCCGTCGGTCGCCGTCTCAATACCCTCTATCTGGCAGGGCCATGCTTTATATTCCTGTCCTTGCCACCAGATCGATTTCGCCGGCAGCTTATTCTCATCTCCACCAGCAGCGGAGATTTCATCGGGGGTGTGGGCAATATTGTGGGCGTGGAAGCGGAGAACGTCTGAAACACCAAATGCGGTGCCATCGACATCAAAAAGCCGGACAACATTGCCCGGCTCAAGTTTCTGATAATCACTGTTTAAGCTCATGGTGCAAACGCCTGTTCAAAGGTGGCTGACACGGTTTCCACCGTTTTACTTTTGGTGACGCGCTGCAGGCTGTCTGCCTCAACGCGCCACAGCGCAAGATCACCGCCTGGCGGGGTAAACGAAAATGATTTCGTCTTATGGCGCCGCAGAAAAGCATAGATATCCTTGACGGTTCCCGGTTCGCCGGTAAATGAAAACTCATAGCTGAGCGTTTCATCATTCATCCCGGCACCTGATACTTGCTTATAGCCATCACCAAACTGTGCCGTGCGGACGGTATCCTTACTTTTAAGGGTCGGCTGGCTGGATGCTTTAATCCGCCACGCAAAATGCTCGATCGCCATTGCTTACCTCTGTTTTGTTGCATTCCAGATAATGCCGCCGGGCCGGACCTCTCTGGTGATACCTTCCCTGATGGAACTATTGATCACCTGCTGATAGGCTTTCCCCAGCGCATCGCCGCTTCCTTTCTGCTGACCGGAATCCCCCTGGCCTGTTGTAACCGAAACCGGCGCATACACGCTGACGCCAAAAGGAGAAGCAACGCCACCGCCACTCCCCCCGACCAGACCACCAGTCGCATAGCCGCGCATCATGCGATAAAGGTTGCCGACACCGATTCGGTTGGTGGCTTCCTGCGTAAAGACAAACTCTCCACGGTGCACCACACCTGCAGGCTCATACTTGCCGCCGGACCCGGTATAACCACCGCCAGCAAAACCCAGCGCTGACGTGGCAGAACTGACCAGGCCGGCCATGGCCTGCTTCATCAGGATCTGCGTCAGCATCGACAACGTGGAACGGGTGAAATCTGCCCAGTTTGCTTTCCCTGTCGTCAGCATATCGGCCATATTCTGGCTGATACCATCGAATGTGGCTGAAGCAGCGGACTTCATCGAACCATAGGCATCAGCCGCTGAATCGGCATAGTCAGCCCACGCTGATTTCGCCCCGGCCTGCCAGTTGCCGCGGAGCTCGTCCTGTGCGGCATAATATTTTTTCAGTGCATCCAGTTCGTTCTGATAACCCTGATCGGTGTCCGTGCCGCCGGCATTCATCCAGCCCTGCCGCAACTGTGCCTCTTCGTTTTGCCGCTGTGCACCGCGGCTACTCATGCTGCCACCGGCCACAAGCGCCCGGGTCTTCTCCCCGATCTGGGTAACGTACTTCTGCGAGCTGTCCTGCAGGCGGTTTAACCGCTCCTGGGCAACAATCTGATCGCCAAGCCGGGCATTCACTTCGGCCCGCGCCAGTACCTCGTCTTTATTCGCCAGCACCGATTTTTCATCGGCGGTCAACGCGCGTTTTTTGGCGGCTTCTTCCAGCACCGAAAAGCGGGATTGTTGTTTCCACAATTCCTGCCGCTGCTGGCTGATGGTATCCGTGATGCTCTTGTGCTCCTGCAAAGTGCGTAACTGCGCCTCCAGCTCCAGCGTCTGCGCGCTGGCGGTATCGACACTTTTTACACCTGCAGGTGTTTTTACCGCTGAAGGGGCTTTGGGTTTCTTCAGCGAGTCGTCGTATTCTTTTTTCGCAGCTTCCAGATTGATGTTGTAGTCAGCCTGGAGGATCCGTCCGTCTTTAAGCGCCTTGTTCAGTTCATTCTGACGGGCCGTGTACTTCTCCAGCGCAGTCTGCGTCTTTGCATAATTCGACTGCGCCTGCGCGGCATACTTCTGGCGGTCAGATTCAATCACCGCCTCGCGGGCGGCGTTATCCTCAGTGGCCTTTGCCACGCTGGCATGCTGCTGCGCCATTTCCAGTGCAAGGCGGGCAGACTCCCGATCGTTCCAGTAGCTGGCACGCGCATCATCATTGACATAACCATCACCTTTACGCAGATTCCAGATTTCATCCGCCCGCTTAAAGGCCGCTTCCGCTTTGGCAACCATCTCCTGCGTGGTGTCAGGCCGCCCGATATCGAGCGCCGCATCCCACATCGATTTAAAGGCACGCTTCAGGCTGTCGGCAGCAGACTCAATCGACCCCATATTGTCGCGCAGGCTCTTTGTCTGCTCACGAAAACCGTTCGTCGCCGCATCATTAGCTGCTTGCAGCGCCCCTGCTTCATCACCGGCGCGTTGCAGTTGCGCCACATAAGCAATCTGTTCCGCGGTAACGTTGTGGAACTGCTGCGCCATGGCAATCAGACCAGAGGTCGGATCGTTCGTCAGTTTGCCGAATGCCGCCGCCACCTTATCGACCGGCACACCCGACGCATCGGTAAATTTCGCTACCGCCTGACTCATCTCATCGAACCGGGCACCGGCACGCACTCCGGCGTTGACCAGCTCCGTCAGCGCGCTGCTGGTCTGGTTAAACGTGAGTCCCGCCTGCTCGCCGGATTTCGCCAGCACCAGCATGCGGTTTGAGGTCAGCCCGGCAGTGTTACCGGACAGGACCAGCGTTTTGTTGAAATCAGATAGCGTGGACGAGCCCTGATACCAGGCGTAAACCACCGCGCCAGTGGCGGCAGCCAGCGCGCCAACACCTACCATCACCGGCGATATGGTGCCCAGAAGCGCCCGAAAGGTCGGAATAATACCGCCGAAGGAGTCTTTCACCTGACCGCCCTGCTGCAGCAGGATAAGCCACGGACTCTGCCCACCGGCCAGCTGGGTGGCGATATCCGTAAACTGCGCAGGCAGCATACGCATCGCCGCGTTGTACTGGCCGACTGAAATTCCGGCCTTCTTCGCGGCGCTCTCCTGGCGGGTAAATGACTGCTGCACCTTCAGCGCCGAGTCATTCGCTGCGTCACCCGTCTGCTTAAACTGCCTTTTTACGTACTCCATCTGCTCGTTGAACTTTGACGAATTAACGTCAAGGTTAACGACCAGGTCACCCACTGCCGTCTGGGCCATAGCGAACACCTCCTGAAATGCCCTCGGCCTTTGCCATCAGCACAGCATCACCGGGTTCATCGTCGGCAATATCCTCCGCAGATGGTGAAAGCAGGCTGAAGCTGGCAGGGGTTGATGTGGTTTTGGGGTCAAGCGCGGTAATGACGATATGCATCAGCGAGGAAAAATGCGCATCCAGTTGCACATCATTAAAAAAATTGTCCTGGTAGAACGTTCGCCAGTCGGCGTATTCCGTTGACGACATACCAGCAAGCATGGCGCGCCAGTCCGGGCGGCGAAATTCACGCGCCAGTTTCAGGACGAATGTCAGCTCACTGGCGAGGACTTTTCCAGACTGACTGGCTCAGTTACAGCTACATCCTCCGGATCATTCGCTTCCTGCAGCGGCACCATGCCGGACAGCAGCTTCACGCTGTACTCTGCAGCGGAAACAATCTCCAGCGGCCAGGTCATCAGCACTTCATTCTGGATCTGCTCAACGTCTTCTTTCGGCGTTTTGTGCGTCCCTTTCAGAGCGTGTCCATGCCATAAAGACATGGCCACCAGCAGTGCGCCGGATTTAATCGTCATATCCATCGCCGACTGCATGTCGGCATCGGTGATACTTTCCAGCGCCTTCAGGTGCTCAAGATGCTCAATACGCTGCAGTGCCGACAGCTCGTAGAGCGTGACTGTATTACCGTTACGTTCGAACGGTTCACTTTTTAAAAACATGGGTTACTCCAGAAAGCGGGGCCACAGCCCCGGAAGTCAGGAAACGGTGACTTTACAGGTCGCGACAAAAAGCCCGTCGTTGGTCATCACGATAATGTCAGCGGTTCCGGCTGCAATGCCGGTTACCGTCAGCACCGTACCGGCGACAGTCACCGTGGCTTTACCCGCATCCGTGGTGGTGGCCCGGAAAGATTGATCGCTTGCGCTGGCTGGTGCCACGGTGACATTCAGCGTGGTGGTGGCAGCAACTGCAACGGTGGCGGTCGATTTATCCAAGCTGACGCCGGTTACGGCAATCGCTGCAGCAGCGCTGTCTTCAGCAAGGCCTGGCTTGCCGTTGTTGCTGATTTTGACAGAACGGGTAATGGTATCTTTTGCCGTCACCGTTTTACCCAGGCTGCTTACCCAGCCACGGAACACATCGACGGCGCCATTCGGGTATTTGATTTTGTACGCCAGCACGGTACCGTCATCAAACCAGCGAACCAGATCCTGCTGCCCGCTCTCGGCAGGTTTCCAGGCCAGCGTAAAACTGGCCTCCCCCGCCGATTTCTGGCCCTGTGAAGTGGACGTCCAGTCAGCATCCGCATCATCCAGATAGGTGTCGTCGTTTGATTCGGCAGTCAGTTCACCGGGCTGCAGGTCTTTAATCTTTGCCAGGCGCGTCCAGTCAACATCCGATACCGGGTTGGCGAAGGGGTTACCCGATCCGGAATAAATCCAGAGCGTGGTGGTGGCACCCTTTACCGGCGCCAGTGGGTTTGGTGTAGTCATTACGTCCTCACATTTCGTAAGTAATGGAATATTTCAGATCAGCCGAACTCCAGAGCCCAAGATCGTCATCGCGCTGGTAGTCATATCCCTGCTGCACCATGTTATTGATCAGGAGGGAAAGTCCTGGCACATTGCCAAGCACCGGATAAATACGTGACTCCATCCAGTCATCGAGCTCGGAATCGGGTACCTGCGCCGGTAAAAAGATTTCGATATGCAGCGTGGCCTGCCAGATATCAGCATCCAGTTCTTCGCCGGTATACCCGGCATCAGTCAGGAAGACAGCGACCGCAGGAAAATCCCCCTCCTCCAGTACCGCTGGACGTCCGTCAAAATAGAGTGCGTCTTTACCAATATGGCTCTCCAGCGCATCAATAATCGCCTTTCTAATATCAGTGTGTTTCATCGTTTCAGAATCAGCCTGAGTTGGTTTTTAAGGGATGCCCGAAGTTCTTTAGGCATATCCGATTCCATGAGCTTCGGCAGCTCATCTTTAAATGCGGTCGTCAGTGGCGCTGCCAGTGGAATGCTGACCACTTCGATCGGATAGCGGGGTCTGGATGTCCTTCGCATCACATGCCAGCGGCCATTTTCCAGTTGTTGAATAAAGGCTCCGGGAAAACGAAAAGGGCCAATACGCAGCACACTATTGGCCCCTTTTTTGTCCCGTTTTCTGCGGGATAACCGTACGCTGGCGGTACCGAGCTTTATCGCGGGCAGGTTGCCCCGGTTCACGCGGATCATTGCCATCGGCCTTTTCGCCGTGGCGCGTTTTATTCTCGCGCGTTGTTTTACCAGCTTGCGTGGCACCCGTGTATCTTTCGAGACAACGGCAACGCTTCGACTGACAGCCCGGGTGGCGACACGGTTAACAGCCTGCGCCGAGGCTCGCGGAACCGCCGTATTGCTGATGCTGTTCAGGTTTGCTATAGCCTGTTCAAGCCCTTTTAAAGACATAGTTTCCCCTTAACGGCGCCGGGTCGCTGCGGGAGGAGAACCCGTACCAAGCCAGATATGGCAGGAGCCACAGTCATCAGAACCGATACGATCAACCCAGAAAGGCTTTCCGTTAATATCCAGCGTGTCCAGCCGCGCCAGCTGCCCAATCGTTGCTGATTTCACAAACAGCGACGGGCTGGTCCCATCGACACGGATGCCGGGTGTGGCGTAACCGATATTTTCCGGATCATCGAAAACACCACTCAACGTGACGCCAGAAATCGCGCCGGACGTTACCGTTGCAGAAGTCCCCATAACCTGCCGAATAGTGTCATCGGCCTGTGTTATTGCAGCATCAAAAAGGTTATTGAAATCAGCCACACAGCCCCCTGCTAGTGCTCGCGGACCAGTCCGAGTGCAACCAGGCTGTCCGCATCCGCTTCTGTCACGCGGATCACGGTCCCCGCCCCCACAATAGATACCCATTCATCACGGGTCGCGTGCAGCGCCTCAATGTGCAGCGTGGCCAGCGTTTCGACGGCCATCAGTGCGTCATCTGTTCTACCGCTTAACACAGTATCCACTGGCGGCACGGGTTCTGCGGCGCCGGTGGATGCACTACCATCACTCACGCCACCATTTTCAACACTATCGGTATCAGTGCCGTCATTCAGTTCTTCCTCCAGCTCTGCAATGCGCATAGAGAGCTCCTGAATGGTGCCACTGGTATTCACTTCCCGACCAAGCTGCGCGCCAAGCTCATTAAGCTGCGCAATCAACTTTTCTTTTTCTGTCATAAGAACAACTCCGGAACATGGCCCCGCAGGGCCACAGAATGGACATCAGGCGAGTTTGACAGACACGAACGCATCCGGATCAGCCAGCAGCATCAGTGGTGCAGACTGGATCATGGTGAACTCACGCGCCGGATCGCCTGTCTGTACCCAGTTTTTCGGATAACGCGTGGAAGCGTTAATGCCTTCACGCTGGGCATCCACATCCTGAATGCAGCCGTAGGTACGCAAACCGCGCGCCTGGGTATTGCCCAGCACCATGCTCAAATCCGGCAGGTAGTTCTTTTTGGTGTCGTCTTCAATGTATTGCCCGGAATAGACGACAATGGCCACATCACCATACATTCCCTTATAGGAGACCGCTTCACCCAGATCCTTCAGCGCCGTTTCCAGTTCAGAGTTAGAACCGCGACGGGTGTCGAGCTTCTCTTTTACCGCTTTGAATGAACGGAACAACGCCCAGCCCTTCGGATCAAAGACGATAATATTGACCACGCCGCTGGCGTTCAGCGCATAGGTTTCAATATCGTCAGTGGGGTCATAAGTTTCTTTGTCTCGTGTGCTCCAGGCTGCTGCACCTGCCTGGATGATGTTGTTTCCGGCACTGCGTCCCATATCCACTTCAACCGGTTCAAACGCTTCGCCGGTCATGGTGTATTTACCGTTGAGGACAGCAGCCACCGCCTGCTTCTCCTCCACCTGGGCAATCGCCAGCTCTTCATCCTTCATGTTCTGCAGGATAATGCGACGGCGGCGGTAGGCTGGATCAGCCAGATTTTGCGGGTCTTCATCCGGCAGGCGGCGCAGCGTCATCTGCGGGTTTACCTCGTGCTTGGGCTTGACGTAACCCGGCGTGAACTCTGACGTTGCGCCGCCACGGGAGCGGATAACCTTGCCGGAAATAACAGGCGAGACGTACAGCGCCATGTTGACCATGCCCGGGATTTGCGACAGATACACCTTCTCAGTGCTGAAAGGGTAGCTTTCACGGAAGAAGATACGCAGGAAAAGCGGGTCGAACTTGAATTTCTTCTCATTGACCGCCAGCAGTTGGGCCGTTGTGTAAATTGACATAGATGTTTCCCGTAAAAAAAGCCGCGATGGCGGCTTCTGTGGATGATGGTTAGTGTTAAGTCGGATGTCAGACGATACTGATGGCTGTACCTGCGAATGCGTTGCGTTTGATGTGTTCATCCGTCACCGCATCCGGCCAGAGCACATCTTCAATATGGAAAGAGCCGGACTTATAGAATGCCAGCTCAGTGCTGCTCTGGTCGGCAGACACCGCCAGAACGCCACAGGCAGCCCCCGCATGCTGGCCATCCCAGACGGTCAGCTTGCCGGAAGTGGCATCCAGCATCAGGGGCGTCATCGCCGGTACTGCTTTCGTCAGTTCACCAGGTGCAAAACCGGTATGCGCCGGATCACTGTTCCCGAGGGGCTGATTGTGCGTAAATTGTTCAGTGTTAGACATATTGACCTCTTAAACAGGCGTATTTAACAAATCGTCACCCGCTTCGGCAGAAGCACTACATGCCGTTACGGCGCCGGGTGCGGTTTCCATCAGACGATCCAGCGCGGTATCCGTACGCGCCTGAGCACTCTGAGGAGCCGCGGCAAGGATGCGCTGGGCACTTTCCACCGTCATCCCCGGCGTTTCTGCCAGCGCACGCGCCTGTGATTCACGCCCTTTCGCCTCTTCACAGTTCAGGATCCCCATAATGCGACCGTTTTCAGCTGCGACCGCTTCTGCCACCTGGCTGCTGATATCAACAGTTGCGCTCGCTGCAGGGTCAGTAACGACCACAGCAGGCGCGTCAACGGTGGTCACGGTCTGGTTAGCAGATGCTGCTGGTTGATTGGTATCTGCGGATGCAGTAGTACCTTTCATGCTTCCTCCTCGGGAAATCATCGTTCGTTTATTAATTGCATCGCGCATAACGTTCAGCGCATCCATGTTGTTGACCAGCTGCTCCGCCAGGCCGTTGTCTACTGATTCCTGGCCTGAAAATACAGCGGCTTCAGTATCAAGAACGGCCTGTACCGACATGCCGGTATAACCTGCCACCTTTTCAGCGAACATCTGCCGGGTAGCGTCAATACGCGCCTGAAAATCTGCACGTACCTCTTTGGGTAATTTCTCGTAGGGGTTCCCATCCACCTTGTGATCGCCGCTGTAAATCAACGTGACCTCAACGCCGCTGGTTTTAAGGGCGGCGCCGTAATTGCTGTGGGCCATCATGACCCCGATAGATCCCGTTCTGGCCGTCTGCGTCACAAGCCGACGTGATGCCGCACTGGCAATCAGCTGGCCAGCGCTGCAGTTCATATCGTTGGCTAACGCCCAGATGGGTTTGGTATCCCGCATACGGGCGATGATGTCCGCACAGTCAAAGGCACCCGCCACCATTCCACCTGGCGTATCCATATCCAGAAGAATGCCGTCTACACCCGGATCGCTGATTGCCTGCTGGAGGCGGGCGATGATGCCGTTGTACCCCGTCATCCCCGAATACGGCTGAAGTGAGCGGGTTTTACTGACCAGCGTCCCGGAAACAGGCAGCACCGCGATACCATCAGTGATCTGGTAGCTTCGCGCCGGCTTTGGCCCCATTTCCTCATCATCACCAAAGAGTGCCAGCGGTTCAGCCATCTGCTCTGCGCCAAGCGTAACGCCCGACACGGTGTCGGTCAGACGGGTGATACCTAACTGACCAGCGAGCGCGCAAAAGAAAACCCGCGCATAGGCGGGTTCAAGTAAAAGCGGCTCATTGAAAGCCATACTGGCAATGTGCGGGAGATTACGCAGCTCTGGCGTCATCG
This sequence comes from Citrobacter sp. Awk 2, assembly GCF_028069815.1. NCBI lineage: Bacteria > Pseudomonadati > Pseudomonadota > Gammaproteobacteria > Enterobacterales > Enterobacteriaceae > Citrobacter > Citrobacter sp. Awk 2. The sequence continues at coordinate 10,889 of NZ_JANEWL010000078.1, read as the reverse complement.
GTCCCCTCCTCATTCGATTTCTTCAGTCCAGACTCAAAGACAGAAGCCGCCCATGCTGGAGGTTTAAGACCTGCAGCGCGACGCTCCATCGTTTCACGAACCTGCTGGGCAAAAATTTCCTGATAATCTTCACCGCGCTTGGCGCACTCCTTCTCATAGGTGCTCAGCCCCGCCTCAATGAGCATGACAGCCTCCTGCACCTCCTTCAGTCCGTCAATGGCCATTCGCCCGGAGCCGATCCAGTCAGCATTTCCCCAGGCACTCCTCGCCTCCTGAAAACTGAACCGGGCTTTAGACGGTAATGTCACCACGCGGCGAACAATGGCCTCTTCCAGCCAGCATAAAAACATCTGACAGGCCTGGCGGGAGGCAACAAATTTGCGACGCCCCATAAAGTACGCCCAGGACTCGTTAGCACTGGCGCGGGCGGTGGAATAACTCATCTGCGAATAGTTGCGAGAGAGTTGCTCATACGACACACCCAGCCCTGCAGCAATGTAGCGCAGCAGAGATTGTTCAAACGTCGAATAACCGTTATCAGTATCCTGCGCTGACTGAAGATTCAGAGAGTCACCCGGCATCAGATGCGGCACCTTCGCGCCGCCGAGACGAACCGGCGCCGCGGTATAGTACGAGGCCATCTCCCCCAGCCAGCCAGTCATCTTGCTTTGCTGCTCTTTACTGTCTGAGCCGAGAATAAAGTCCATCGCGGTTTGCGTATCCAGCTCACTTTCAATCGTGGCGGCATACATCGCCTTGACAATCGCGCTCTGGAGCTGCGTATTCTGCAGTGTATCGAGCATTTTCATTTGCTCCATGACGCTGTAAAACACGTTGGCACCGCGTGTCTGCCCATCTTCCAGCGGTTCAAATACGTGGATAAACGAAGGCCGCCCGCCGGACAGTTCGCGCGGGATGTAGGTCCACTTCTGCGCCATCCACCCCGGATAGCCATCCTCGCTGACGTAATATCCCAGGGCGGCGCCACTGTCATTTGTTCTGACACCTGCCCGACAGTTTCGCGTGTCTCCGGCGTTATTGGGGTTGCTGATGCGTTTTGGGCTCACCATTTTGAACTGTGTGCGGAAAAGACGCGTGGAATCACTGTCCCAGGTGGCCTGTGCACATAACTCACCGTTAAACGCATGCATGGAAACACCCTCGCGGATCATCATGGTGAATGTACGCTTACGTTCCGCATCAATGCAGCAGCAATCATCCTCCGCAAATTCTTTCCAGGCCGCCTCAACTTCACGGGAGAAAGCCCGGGCCTCTTCCTCTCCAATGCCCAGAAAACGCCAGCTGGGGCGATAACTGAGCCGGAAAAACGATCCGACAATGTGGTCCTGATGGAGCTGTACCGCGTTTGCCGCATAACCGTTATTGCGGACCAGATCGTCAGCGCGCGCGTTACCACGGGAAAAATTAGGCAATAACGCAGCATCTGCGCTTTCACTCGGTGGATTCCAGGCGCGGAGCTGACCGCCAAAGCCACCAGCACCGCCGTGATATCCGGCATAATCCCGCAGAGCGGTTTTGCCGTCCGGTCCTAACAAAGCAGGTGTTTTCATGCGTAAAATCCTGCCGGTCCCCGGCGTCGTGGAGTGGTGCCAACCTGTGACTCAAGTTCGGCAATGTATTTCTTCAGGTCACTGACTGAAGTCGCAGTGAACTCAACCCGCCGGCCGTCCTTCTGCACCGTTGCTACCCGCTTTCCCATCATGAGGTCATGCAACGCAGCGCGGGCGGCATCCAGATCAGTCTGTGTCGCCATTATTCATCTCCAGATAATGCCCGGGCATAATCAGCCAGGGTTTTGTTATTGGTCCGGCTCCCCTCTTCCTCCTGCAGGCTCGCGAGCAGTGAATCAAGATTCAGTTGCCATCGCGAAATACTGATCCGCAGGGCCGCCAGCGCATAAACGAAGCAGTCCAGCGCTTCATTTCGTCGCTTTTTGCTGTCCCAGACGATTTTCTTACGCCCGTCCACCCATTTTTCAACCTGCTCCTCAGCAGTCAGTTGCTGAGCCTCAGCCAGATCGTAAATTTCGGGGTTATTGGGAAAATGCACGGCTCCGGCAAGAGGTTCACTCCCTTCCGGCTGAAGTGTGAAGCGGTTATAAATCTGCTCCTTTGCGGTATCAGTCCCCACTTCCGTCAGATAAACGCCGTTCTTGTTGCGTTTACGCGGCATATTCGCGACGGGCTTACCGTAAACGGAAGCCCCTTTAATCGGGATCACGCGAAACAGGCCATGCTTTTTTGAGCGATTGTAGACAATGGTCGGGTCAATACCGCCGATATCCCAGCAGATACGGGATACCGACATTTCCACGCCATTCTTTCGGGAGTAGATTTTGTTAATCGCCTCGTCCACCCTGACGAGGGTCGCTTCATCATCATGACGGCCCATAATGATTTGCCGGTCAATCAGCCAGCTTTCCTCTCCGGGTCCCCATCCCCAGACGCGCATTTCATATCGATCCAGCTGGGAGTCAATCCCGGCGGTCAGATAAGCAACACGATCAGGTACGGCTGCCCCGAAAAACTCTTTGCGTTCGGCCATGAGCTCCGCGTCAGGCCGTTCACCAATTTTAGGCTCCCATGTTTCACCCAGAGTGGTGTTCACGAAGGTTTTACGCTTTCCGGTATCCCCTTTCGTTTTTAGCCAGTCTTTGACGATCTGTACCCAGGTGGTAAACGGGCTGTATGCCGTCCAGATGTGAAACGTCACGCTGTCCGGCGGGTCGATTTCAGTGCCTGTTGATGAAAACCAGGATAAACCGTCGCGCGTCCAGATCCCGGTGGTGTCGCAGATGTAACGTGCCTCACTGAAATCCAGCTCCTGCTGCTTAATGACGCAGGCATTATGTTCACACAGGTAAAAGACGCTGGAGGGTTCACCCGGTGTCCATTTGAACCCGAACGGGGTCTCTTTGTCGCCGAACTTAAGGTACTGCTCTTCACCACAGTGCGGACAGGCAACATGAAAGCGCATGAAATGCCCGGATTCGCTGGCAGCACGCTCAATCTGGCAGGTCCCCTTTGTTTTTGGCGTCGAGCCACGAATAGATTTAGGCCAGACAGAGCCCTCAATACGTTTATCACCCAGAAATGTCGGGGAACCCTCTTTCTCAATATCCTCATCAAAAGCAGCGAGTTCGTCATAGCCGGCAACATCCACTGACTTTTCACGATAGTTTTTCGCCGCCTTACCACCCAGACACCAGAACCCGCGACCGTTGGAGAAGCGTTTCATACTGAGCGTATTGTCCCGGTTCTTTTTTCCATACCAGGGGGCCAGCGCCAGAAGTGACGGAATATCGCGAATCGTCGGCTCAACATGCGACTTCATGAAGTTTTCGGCGTCACCATCAGTGGGCAGCCAGATAAGGGAATTTCGCTGCTTGTGCTGAATAAAATACGCATAAACACCCAGCAACATTTTTGAATAGCCAACACGGGCAGACTTAACAACGTTGACCTCACGTATGTAATCGTTACCCATTGCATTCATGATCACGCGTTGAAACGGCAACGTTTCCCAGCGCCCTTCCTGGTAGGCCGACTCTTTGGGGAGATAGTAATTATCGTCTGCCCATTCAACCGCCGTTTGCGGCTCAGGTCGGTACAGCGAAAGTAGACCCGCGCGCGCAGAGTGCTGCAGCCCCTTAACCTGACTGTTCGATATATTCACTCAGCAACCCCGGTATTATTTCATCCAGCGCAGCTGCTTTGTTCATGGCTTTAATGATGTCCTTCTTGAGGAAATCAATATGTCGGTTTTCCAGCTCCGGGAAGCGCCGCTGAACAGACAGAGGAACTCCATCAAGAATGCTGGCTACTTCTCCGGCCATCCGCGACAGCACGAACGTGCAGAATGCGGTTTCCACCACCTCAGCGGAATCTTTTGCATTTTTTAGTTCCTGGGCATCTGCCTGCGCTCGGGTGAGGCGGTGACGCTCATAGTCAATCGTACCTGGCTGAAGGTCGGATTCCGATGCAAGACGAAGGTCTTCCACCTCCTTCCGTAATTTCTCATTCTCAATCGCCGCGTCGCGTGCGGAATACCATTCGATAGCCGCGGAAGATTCATAGAGGACCTCATTACCTTTTCCACCGCCACGTGCTACAGGCATTCCCTGATCCTGCCAATTCTGAATGGTTCGCACGCTGACCCCAAATATTTCAGAAAGACGCTTTTTGTTGACCTCCATAGCTCACTCCATGCACAAAAACAGAGAAAGGAAACGCCCAATGGCTATTTAGCCGTTTTTTAGGCTTATCATTTCCTTTCTTTTCAGGGGGTGTTTACAGTTAAAACAATGAATTAGCGAGAAGAAGAACGGAAAAGGCAAATGCCTGAAAATTTTCATAAATAGCGAGAATCTGCGAGGTCGCCGCCCCGTAACAGGCCGGATCGCTGGAAAGGACCCGTAAATGATAATAATTATCAATATTAGATTAAGTTCTGTGCACCACCTACCAACGAAGCCTGCCAGAACAACAATTCAGCTTATCCAGTCTCACTACTGAAAGACTCTCTTTGATGTGCGCGTGCGAAGCACATAAAAAAGCCCCGCTATTGCGAGGCTGGGATGATTGTATTTGGGCAGTTATGCTGAACAGACCTGTTATGCGCCAATATGTCCCGCTTCGTCTGTTTATCCAGCACAGCAATGTCGTGCTCTGTGAGGTAGATGATGCTTACCCAGTCACAGGCCGTGTCCATTACTTCAGGTTTTGCGGGTAAAGTTTTCGCGCAACTCGCGGTCAACATCGTCATCAGGAAGATGACTAACAGTTTGCTGTACATCCCTGGCTCCTTTTGTTGTTTCTACCCGGCGTTCTGCAACGGCTTCAGTAGCTGCTGCTCGTTCTTCAGTGCGTTGCTGGTTCGCTTTTGTCTCAGCGATGTTAGTACCGCGTGATTTACCCAGACCAAAAGCACCTGCAACTGCTGCCAGGACAGCAATGACAATGCCCAGAATTATCTCCATTCCCATGGTCATCCCCCTTTAATAGCGATGATCAATTGGGATACCACCCATAAAAATGGAATCACCCATACAAGGAAAAACTTCCAGTTTGGTAATTGCTTAATCATTAGTCGCAACTCCCGTATCAGTTTGCTAAAATCAATCACAGGTTCTCCCTGCCTACTCAGGTGCAGAAATAGAAAACCCCGACTGTTTGCCGCAATCGGGGTTTTTGCTTTTTGGTTTGTACTAAATTACAAGCACAGCTTTTGCTTTGGCGTAACGTTCACGTCGGTCGTTAATGCCGTTTTGCCCGCCGTTAATAATCTGCGTTACGCGTTCCACATCCCCCGAATACATCAGGCAACCGCGTAACGTGAAGTACCACGCCGCCGAACGGGCCGCATGTCGCTCCTGCGTTAGCAATTCTGGCGTACTGACAAGGTCAAGTTTCAGCGCCGCACCACATTTGGTGTAGTTCTCACGGCCGGTGATTTGAAGTAGGCCACGACCGCGATATTTCCAGCCGTCACCCTGGCTGTTATTACCCATGCGGTCACCGTAAACCAGATTGGCTATTTGCGGCTGGTGAGCGACCTGCTTACCATCGACACGCCCCAGCATTTCGCACTGATACGGCGTCAGACGCTTACCAAAGGTTTTCTTCAGACCTTCAACCGAGTAGTTAAAACTCTCTGCCAGCGAAGTAAAGCCAGCAGACTCATGCCCAACCTGCGCGATGAACATTGCCTGGTCCAGTGGTGCGGTGATGCCGAATTCTTTCATTGCTGCGTCGATATGCGAAAACCAACGCGCAGCAAGCCCGGCGCTTATACCAGCCGCCTGCTGAAATTGTGATTGGTTCATATGTGTACCGGATTAAACCACTATTAATGGTAGGGTTTAGAATTCACCTAAGATGATGAAATTAAATTTAATTTAAGTCACAATGAGACTTAAGATAAATCCTAATGGTTTCATCTTCTTTTGCGGGTTGTAGCGATGTCGTTGCGACTCGCTTTTTTATTTGTGAACAGCATCAATAAGCCGCGCTACGTTGCCTCTGACGGCGACCAGCACGGACAGGAAAATGATGTTGGCCCCGATAGTGGCCCACGATGAATAAGGGTAGATGCCACACAGATACGCCAACGGAACGGCGCTGTAGATGACAGTAAGCAGCCACGCTAAGCGAGATATCCACGGTCGATGTCGTGAATCACCACGACGGTAAAACATCAGGGTCAGCACTACCCCAGCACAAAGCAATGCATTAAAAGTTGCCGATGGGTCATTTTGTACCACCTGAACCTCCCCGGCGCGTTATCAGCGCCACCAGCGAGCCGACATCCTGGTTATTCAGGAACGTCAGGATTTTGACAGCTAAAGCAGAAACGATTACGGCTCCGATAGCGTCCAGAGGCTTATCACTGTAACCAGTCCAGTCAGCCAGCTTTGAACCAACCAGCCCAGAGCAGATGATTCCGGCGATGTAGGACACGACAAAATACGCCAGCCGGCGTGCTGCACTCAGGTCCGCGGCGGTTGCAATGTAAAATACAGCCCCGGCAAATGCGCCAAACACCACGCCGTAATCGGTTCCGGAAACAAATCCATAGACACTGGCTCCCGTCAGGACACCACCAGCCAGCCCAGTACCGGAAATCGGATCGGACATTTAGCCCCCTCTTGATTGCTGTGAGTCCTCTCAGGAATGAGGGGAAATAGGTCCAGGCTTCACGGGCTGGATTTATCAACAAAGCACGCAGTTAGTGATACCCGTGAGCCTGAAATGAAAAAGGCCGCCATGCGGCAGCCTCAAAGTAAGTACGGTTGTTTACATTGGTGGTGTGAGAGGACCTACTAACACCTCTGCTTCACCGTTATGGCAAATGTCATCACCTCTTGTCAGATGCCAGACACCTGTGATTGTTTTACCCGATTCCAGATCATCAACAGTGTCATTTGTGTAGTACGCTACCTGTACACAACCGCAATGTTGAATCCAGTAATAGCCCTCTTTCATATACGTATCCATCACACCCTAGTTGCACAGCAGTATATGCACTCGATTTTGTGGTTGGCGTTAGAAATTCTAAATATTGAATTAAGCAGCAACCTTGTTGCTGTGAGCACTCTCAGTATAAGCGGAATAAAAAAGCCCCACTTGGTTGCGAGGCCTTGTTATCTTGTGGACGATTGTAGATCGACGATATGACAGGGGCACTGTGCCGTAGCACGTTCGCGAATACCCCTGTCGTATCGCCGGAAAGCAAAAACCCCGCGCTGGCGGGGTTCTCGTTATATTCAAATTGTTCGCTTTTCGTCGCTGCCATCGTGGCGCAGCTCTGCCAAGCATGAATGGATTATCTAACTTTCTGGGTAGTTTTCAATACCAGACACAAAAAACAGCACAAAAAAGCTAAAACATTATTCCTCGCTTTCCAAAAGTGCTTTCGCGGACAGGAACACCTTTGCTCTGAAAATTTGTAAACACCACTTCACTCGCTCTCTGGCCTTTTCTTGTGTAAGCCAGGGCGCAATCGCCTGCAGTTCCCGGGTTATATCTGAGATTTTTTTTCGTGTGGTGTAATACTGAAGACCAACAACATAAACCGGATCATTTATATCCAGCGCCTGCAGTACGCATTGCTCAACAAAATCGACATCGTCATTATGCAGGGCCTCGTCAATCACACTGGCGGTTGACTGAGGCCAGAGAATGCTATGCGCCCTGTTCATTGCCTGCTGCCCACGGAAACCCTCTTCACGAGCCTTATTCAATGCTGTGGTGAAGCGCTCCAGTGCCTTTTCTGACCAGTTCCGTCCCTTAAGCACATTCCAGCACGCATGGCCCCGCGGCATACGGGGTGCTGTTTTCCCTCCCATACCCTCGCCCCATGTAGTGAGCAGGGATTTAATCCATCCGGACTGAATCCCCGTCAGAAGAATGCATTTACCCAGCCAGCTTTTACGCGGCGCAACTGCTGCTTTTTCAAATGCTGACTGCTGTAGTCTTCGTTGGCGTGGCGTCATGCTTTTAGCTCCTCAATAATAATTCTCCCTGTTTCACCCCATAATTTTGATACCCGTGCATCCCATATATGAGCATCATTTTCGTAAATAGCGTCCATCAGGGCTTTCATCATGTTGTCAAAATCTGGCTTAGCCTGGTGCGGTTTACCATTGAACTCAGCCCTTTTCTTTTTGCTCCAGCTCGCTGGCATCGGAAGGATGAAGGTGACATGCGAACCGCTTTCCGGCAGCTCAACGCCCTGCTGACGAACTTCATCACAGAAAGCCCGGTAACGCAGAACCTCGGGGCGCTTTTTCCATTTATCAGCACGAGTCATTCTGGGCTTACCAACGGGTGTGATTTTATATTCAGGCATGAGTCGACTCCCCCAGTTCGTAGAGAACCTGCACGAGCAATTCTGTCTCAGTACCGAATTTGTTTTCCCAGGACTGACGCCCGGCATGAATGGCCACACCATGACCACCGGTACGATGATGGGTATGACAGAGAGGAATTACGTGAAAATTGTCTGCACGAACAGACATCCCAGTACCGGAGCTACAATGATGGATTTCAGCAGGAGCATCTCCCAGCCCTTCATTACGGCAGACAATACAATGCAAATCGACAACGCGGGATAAATGGAGTTTTTCAGCTTTATTCTTTGATCTGCTCATGCTGCACCGCCAGCACGAACAAATACACCGCTCACGAAAGAACGGTGTGATTGGGGTAATTCAGTTTTATGCGCCATCACGTTTTCCCGGTTGGCGCAGTGTTACTCAGTGGGCTGTTCAGACCCGTTTTCGAGTATAACCCAACTTAACCTGCATCTGAAACAGGAAGACCAGCTTTCTTTCTGGCCTCTTCCAGTGCCCGCAAAGACGTAACAAATTCATCTTTACGTAAAGCGAATCCCCTCACCACACTCCCCTTCACGAAATAAATCAGAACCGGGCCAGTGTGCTCCGGCAACCCTGGGATTAAATCATCCGGAATTTGCATGAGATGCCCCTTGCAAAGATTCCCACACCTGAATCAACCTGAATTACCTGGCAATAATCGTGCGAAGCGATGCGGAAACTCGATTTTCAAAATGGCAGCAGGAGCCACCAGCTAAGGGGTATTAGTTAACAAACCACTCGTCCGCGCTTTCCCATGTATCCTGGAGGATGGGTTCGATTTTCTTTTTATCGTCCTTGCCTCCACCGAAAACACTTAAACCATTCGACCCAGCGCGCCGGATTGTAAGCCTGCAATTGTCATAGTGATCATTCAGGCGGTTAAGTAATTCTTTCTCCAGTGCTGGAACCGCGCCTTTAGGAAGTTCTTTCATGCGATCAATGGTTAATTCAACTTTCATAATGGCCTCCATTGCATATACTGTGTTTTTATACAGTATACCCATGCACGAAAATGATCAACGTTTTAAGAGCACAAATTGTTAATTTCCTGTCAGGAGTAAAACAAAAAACCCGCCGTAGCGGGTTGAATTAGCAGTGTTTTATTATGCGGCAGTTTCTTTCTGCTGGCACAATCCGAGAGATTCGCCCTCACTATTGCATCATCAATGAGCAACTGTGTGACCATGAGGTAAAGCGTATCCAACTTTCATTCGTCTTTTTCAATCAGCAAAGGGCTGGTTAGTGCTTTGAGTGGGCTTTGTTCACTTCATGGTAGATAAATCAGCTCTGGATAAGTGATAAGAGTGAAATCAATCCGAATTAACAACCTAAAGCACATGAATCGGAACACAGATATTAAAATCCTAAAGTCTAGTAACAAATAGCCGATATGAGATATTGCTTATCAGTTTAAAAATCATCTATTGAAAAAATGGGGAGAGGCGTTGAAGCGAGTAGAACGCGATTTTATCTGTCTGTTTAATTGTGTGTGGTATCAAGATTTCCCTGTGTTCAAAGGTGAATATATCAACCGTTCCAACTGGACCATTCATGTTGGCCTGGTCATGCGCGAGTGTGCAAAGTTAATGGGCGCAAGAACATTTTTTGAACAGGGCGGGCGTACCGATGCTGTCCTACAATATCCAGACAATCAAATTTTAACCTATGTTGAGTGGGAGTATAATCAGGCAGACAGAGATAGCGTTAACGAGTTAGACAAACTGCTTGAAAAAAACGACAAGTGCTATTTCTCCACATTCATCTCATATTGTCAGCATGAAAACATCAATATTGTTATTGAAAAAGCAAGTAGAATATGGAGTGAAGCAAGCAGGCCTTTGATTTTTTTTCTTATCACCTATGAGCCTCAAACGAAAAAACGCCGCCATTTTTTAGAACTAAGAACTTATTTTTTCTCAAACGGCAAAAGAAAACTAGTTCGCAAACAGCCTGCGCTTCCATGGGATGTTGAGCAACGAAAATACAATGTCGAAGAAGATGCAGGATAGAAGAGACATAAGGTTTTCACGACAGTCTCGTTTCGATCCCTAACTAAAATATTCTGTTCGGAGCAACCAAATAGCTCTGGCTTTGCTGTGACCGTGTTCGGAGTACTAACGCCTCTCCAGGTCCGCTTCTCGCTCATGGCGGACCAAAATCCAATCTAAAATGACGTGGCTAAGCGGGAGTACATAGTGAATGACAGGATGCTCCGGGCAGCACCATACTAATTCAGTTCCCGTCAGAGGTAGGCGTTGCTTCATGATGGGATGAGCGCTCCCTCCAGACAATCCATGCTACAGCCGCCTCCCATGATATATATCCATTACCGCCATTTTTCGCTCTGCGGAGATCAACTGCATCACCAAACCTTTCAATGATGAATTTTTCAAATTCTATTCGTTTTTCTTCGTCGTTCATTGAATCCATGCCTTCCCCAGAAGTGTCCTACGAATCGCTCTTATTGCATAAAAAATAGCATATATAATAG
>NZ_JANEWL010000077.1:0-22907 GCF_028069815.1 Citrobacter sp. Awk 2 | reverse complement strand
CTTTAAAATCAATAAAATAAAAAGTTGGCACGACAAGTGCATTATGGAGGCAGCAGGGCATTGCCCGATATCAGAACAGTAAGTGAGGATTACATTATGGGTATTTTTTCTCGTTTTGCCGACATCGTGAACGCCAATATTAATGCGTTGCTGGAAAAGGCCGAAGATCCGCAGAAACTGGTGCGGTTGATGATTCAGGAAATGGAAGACACACTGGTTGAGGTTCGATCTAACTCAGCGCGTGCTCTGGCAGAAAAGAAACAGCTGTCTCGCCGGATTGAACAGGCCAGTGCGCAGCAGGCGGAGTGGCAGGAAAAAGCGGAGCTGGCGCTGCGTAAAGAGAAAGAAGATCTGGCGCGTTCTGCATTAATTGAAAAGCAGAAACTGACCGATTTAATTGCTTCTCTGGAGCATGAAGTGACGCTGGTTGACGATACGCTGGCGCGGATGAAAAAAGAGATTGGTGAGCTGGAAAATAAACTCAGTGAAACCCGGGCTCGTCAGCAGGCATTGATGTTGCGTCATCAGGCGGCGAGTTCTTCCCGCGATGTCCGTCGTCAGTTGGATAGCGGCAAACTGGACGAAGCAATGGCCCGCTTTGAATCTTTTGAGCGCCGTATTGATCAGATGGAAGCGGAAGCCGAAAGCCATAACTTTGGTAAGCAAAAATCTCTGGATCAGCAATTTGCAGACCTGAAAGCAGATGATGAAATCAGCGAGCAGCTGGCGCAGCTTAAAGCCAAAATGCAGCAAGACAAGCAATAATAACAACTGGCGGCGCCCGAACGCGCCGCCGCTCATCACCTGTAAGGAGTACTCATGAGCGCGCTATTTCTGGCCATTCCGTTAACTATCTTTGTGCTGTTCGTTTTGCCGATCTGGCTGTGGTTGCATTACAGCAACCGTTCCAGCCGTGGTGAACTCTCGCAAAGCGATCAGCAACGTCTGGTGGAACTCAACAATGATGCACAGCGTATGCGTGAACGTATTCAGGCGCTGGAAGATATCCTTGATGCCGAACATCCAAACTGGAGGGACCGCTAATGGGGGGCGTTAACCTGAACAAAAAGCTGTGGCGTATCCCACAGCAGGGCATGGTAAAAGGGGTCTGTGCCGGTATTGCGCACTATCTCGATGTCCCCGTGAAACTGGTAAGGATCCTGGTGGTACTGTCAGTCTTTTTTGGTCTGGCCTTTTTCACCGTAGTTGCCTACATCGTGCTGACGTTTGTGCTGGACCCAATGCCGGACAACGTCGCATCCGGCGAGCAACAGCCATCGAGCGGAGAATTGTTAGATTCCGTCGATCGTGAACTGGCCGCGAGCGAAAAGCGTTTGCGTGAAATGGAGCGTTATGTGACATCGGATACCTTCACATTACGCAGTCGTTTCCGTCAATTGTGAGGATTGAAATGAATAATCGCTGGCAACGTGCCGGGCAAAGGGTCAAGCCGGGCTTTAAAATAGCAGGCAAGCTGGTGCTTCTTACTGCGCTTCGCTACGGCCCTGCGGGCGTTGCGGGGTGGGCGGTGAAATCCGTAGCCCGCCGTCCGTTAAAAATGTTGCTGGTGTTGGTACTGGAGCCATTATTGAGCAAGGTTGCCAGGAAAATTTCCCAACGCTATGGCCAGTGATAGTACGCTCGCAATATTTCCTTAAGATCAAGTATATAGTGTTAGGTGACTTTCCATCATTTAACGGAACGATACTATGTTGAAAAAAGGCGTATTCGCGCTGGCGCTGGTCATCGGCATGCCGGTGTTTGCGGCCGAGCACTGGATTGATGTTCGTGTTCCTGAACAATATCAGCAGGAACACGTTCAGGGGGCCATCAACATCCCTTTAAAGGATTTGCAGGCTCGAATTGCGGCAGAAGTCCCTGATAAGACCGACACCGTGAAGTTGTATTGCAACTCAGGTCGTCAATCCGGGATGGCAAAAGATATGCTGACCGGGATGGGCTATACACAGGTCACCAACGAAGGCGGTATCAGCGGGATTAATCTTCCTAAAGTAGAGAATAAATAATCCGCATGCTTTCTTTTGGCTAAAGGCGACATGAACGATGTCGCCTGATTTCTTTCAGGGAGTTGATAACTCAGTATTAAACCTTATGTTTACTCCCTGTTTGTTATAATTTCTTCGGTTCCTTCAGCATAACGGGATGGCGATGAAGCGACTTAAAAATGAACTCAACTCGCTGGTTAATCGCGGCGTAGATCGGCATCTGCGCCTGGCTGTCACCGGACTTAGCCGCAGCGGTAAAACAGCGTTTATTACCGCAATGGTAAACCAGTTACTCAATATTCATGCTGGTGCTCGTTTGCCGTTGCTCAGTTGTGTGCGTGAAGAGCGTCTGCTTGGCGTAAAGCGGGTTCCTCAGCGCGATTTTGGTATTCCGCGCTTTACCTATGACGAGGGACTGGCCCAGCTATATGGCTCTCCGCCAACCTGGCCGACGCCGACGCGTGGCGTCAGTGAAATTCGCCTGGCGTTGCGCTACAAATCCAACGATTCTTTGCTGCGTCACTTTAAAGATACGTCTACGTTGTACCTGGAAATCGTCGATTATCCGGGGGAATGGCTGCTTGATTTACCGATGCTGGCCCAGGATTACCTTGGCTGGTCACGGCAAATGACCGGATTATTACAGGGACAGAGAGGTGAATGGTCGGCCAGATGGCGGCAGCTATGCGAGGGACTTGACCCGCTGGCACCTGCGGACGAAAACCGTCTGGCGGAAATCGCCGCAGCATGGACAGATTATCTGCATCAGTGCAAACAGCAGGGATTGCATTTTATTCAACCTGGGCGCTTTGTGCTGCCGGGGGACATGGCTGGCGCACCTGCGCTGCAATTTTTCCCGTGGCCGGATGTGGATGCTTTTGGTGAGTCAAAACTGGCACAAGCAGATAAACACACCAATGCGGGCATGTTGCGCGACAGGTTTAATTACTACTGTGAAAAGGTCGTGAAAGGGTTCTACAAGAATCACTTTCTGCGCTTTGACCGCCAAATTGTGTTGGTTGATTGCCTGCAACCGCTTAACAGCGGACCACAGGCGTTTAACGATATGCGTCTGGCACTGACACAACTGATGCAAAGCTTTCATTATGGGCAGCGCACGTTGTTCCGCCGGTTGTTCTCGCCGGTAATCGATAAGTTGCTGTTCGCTGCCACCAAGGCCGACCACGTTACGATCGATCAGCATGCCAATATGGTGTCGTTGTTGCAGCAATTGATTCAGGACGCCTGGCAAAATGCTGCGTTTGAAGGCATCAGTATGGACTGTCTGGGACTGGCATCGGTGCAAGCAACCACCAGCGGCCTGATTGATGTGAAGGGCGAGAAGATCCCCGCGCTGCGCGGCAATCGTCTGAGCGATGGCGAGCCGTTGACCGTCTATCCGGGAGAGGTCCCTGCGCGTTTACCGGGCCAGGCTTTTTGGGATCGCCAGGGTTTCCAGTTTGAAGCCTTTCGCCCACAGGTCATGGATGTGGATAAACCCTTACCGCATATTCGCCTGGATGCCGCGCTGGAGTTTTTAATAGGAGATAAATTGCGATGAGCGAGCCGTTAAAACCGCGTATCGATTTCTCAGGTCCACTGGAAGTGGAACCAAACACGGCATTTAAAGCACAGCAAATGTTCAACGATACCGAAGCGCAGACATTTTCTCCGGCGACAGTGGATGAGCCGCTGGAAGACGAAGGTCAGGCTGAAGCTGTTATTGATGCCGCGTTACGTCCTAAACGCAGCCTGTGGCGCAAAATGGTGATGGGCGGGCTGGCACTGTTTGGTATCAGTGTGGTTGCTCAGGGCGTGCAGTGGACGATGAACGCCTGGCAGACTCAGGACTGGGTCGCGTTGGGGGGCTGTGCTGCGGGCGCGCTGATTATTGGCGCAGGCGTGGGGTCGGTGGCAACCGAGTGGCGTCGGCTGTGGCGTTTACGTCAACGCGCGCACGAGCGTGATGAAGCGCGTGATCTGTTACACAGTCACGGAACCGGAAAAGGCCGCGCATTTTGTGAAAAGTTGGCACAACAGGCAGGTATCGATCAGTCTCACCCTGCGCTACAACGCTGGTATGCCTCTATCCATGAAACGCAAAATGATCGGGAAGTTCTGAGCCTGTATGCCCATCTGGTGCAGCCAGTGCTGGATGCGCAAGCACGACGTGAGATCAGTCGTTCTGCGGCGGAATCCACGCTGATGATTGCCGTCAGCCCGTTAGCGTTGGTGGATATGGCGTTTATTGCCTGGCGAAATCTGCGGTTGATTAACCGTATAGCGACGCTGTATGGCATCGAACTCGGCTATTACAGCCGCCTGCGCCTGTTTCGTCTGGTACTGTTAAATATTGCTTTTGCCGGGGCCAGCGAGCTGGTGCGGGAAGTGGGGATGGACTGGATGTCGCAGGATTTAGCGGCCCGGCTATCCACGCGTGCCGCGCAGGGTATTGGCGCGGGCTTATTAACAGCGCGTCTGGGGATTAAAGCGATGGAGTTGTGCCGTCCATTACCGTGGATTGATGATGATAAACCGCGACTGGGGGATTTCCGCCGTCAGCTGATCGGTCAGGTGAAAGAGACCTTACAAAAGAACAAATCCCCGCGTGAAAGTTGAGTAAATACGGGTGCCGATCGTATAACTTTACGCCCCGGCGCCCAATTTTCCAGCGTGCTGTCAATATTTGTTGACAGAGTCCTTCCTGCTAACCCAATACTGGCTTATCATCTAACACATGATCCCTTGTTTAGGTGAAGGTTCCCATGCGTCTGGAAGTCTTTTGTGAAGACCGTCTTGGTCTGACCCGCGAATTGCTCGATTTACTGGTGCTGAGAAGCATTGATTTACGCGGTATCGAGATTGACCCCATCGGGCGAATTTACCTTAATTTTGCGGAACTGGAGTTCACTAACTTCAGCAGCCTGATGGCTGAAATCCGCCGCATCGCAGGGGTAACGGACGTCCGCACCGTGCCCTGGATGCCTTCCGAACGCGAACATCTGGCGCTTAGCGCGTTGCTTGAAGCATTGCCTGAACCCGTTCTTTCTCTGGATATGAAAAGCAAAGTGGAGATGGCAAACCCGGCAAGTTGCCAGCTTTTTGCCCACCCCCAGGAGCGGATGCGCAACCACACGGCTGCACAGCTCATCAATGGGTTTAACTTCCAGCGCTGGCTGGAAAGTAATCCGCAGGATTCCCATAGTGAACATGTCGTGATTAACGGGCAAAACTTCCTGATGGAGATTACGCCAGTCCATTTGCAGGGTGAAAACCAGGAGCAGATGCTAACCGGTGCCGTGGTGATGTTACGTTCTACCCTCCGTATGGGCCGTCAATTGCAAAACATGACCACCCAGGATCTGAGCGCATTCAGCCAGATTATTGCCGTCAGCGCCAAAATGAAACACGTTGTTGAACAGGCGCGCAAGCTGGCGACGCTGAGTGCGCCGCTGCTGATCACCGGAAATACCGGTACGGGCAAAGATCTCTTTGCGCATGCCTGCCACCTGGCGAGCCCACGTGCGTCAAAACCCTATCTGGCGCTGAACTGCGCGTCTATTCCTGAAGATGCGGTAGAAAGCGAACTGTTTGGCCACGCCCCGGAAGGTAAAAAAGGGTTCTTTGAGCAGGCGAATGGCGGTTCAGTGCTGTTGGATGAGATTGGCGAAATGTCGCCGCGCATGCAAACGAAATTGCTGCGCTTCCTCAATGACGGGACGTTCCGTCGCGTGGGCGAAGATCATGAAGTTCATGTTGATGTTCGCGTAATCTGCGCGACGCAAAAGAACCTGGTGGAACTGGTGCAGAAAGGTCTTTTCCGTGAGGACCTCTATTATCGTCTGAATGTCCTGACGCTTAATCTGCCGCCGCTACGCGATTGCCCGCAAGATATTATGCCGCTCACCGAGCTGTTTGTGGCGCGTTTTGCTGACGAACAGGGTGTACCTCGTCCGAAGTTGTCTGCCGATCTCAGCACGGTGCTAACCCGCTACGGCTGGCCGGGTAATGTGCGTCAGCTTAAAAATGCTATCTATCGGGCGTTAACTCAGCTTGAAGGCTATGAACTGCGCCCGCAGGATATCTTATTGCCGGATTATGATGCAGCAACCGTTGCCGTCGGAGAAGAGGTGATGGAAGGGTCGCTGGATGAAATCACCAGCCGCTTTGAACGTTCTGTGTTAACGCAGCTTTATATGAATTATCCCAGCACGCGCAAACTGGCTAAACGCCTCGGCGTTTCGCATACCGCGATTGCCAATAAGTTACGCGAGTATGGTCTGAGTCAGCAGAAAAAAAGCGAAGAGTAATGATGTAAATAAAAATGCCTCCATCTGGAGGCATTTTTGTATTCAGGGCAACTTAGGCTTTCAGCACGGCCAACGCTGCATCATAGTCAGGCTCGTTGGTAATTTCATTTACCAGTTGGCTGAACACGATGTTGTCATTTTCGTCAATAACGACAACGGCACGAGCAGCCAGACCTTTCAGCGGACCTTCGGCAATTTCAACACCGTAGTTTTTCAGGAATTCTGCGTTACGCAGGGTGGACAGCGTGATAACGTTGCTCAGACCTTCTGCGCCGCAAAAACGAGAGTGGGCGAATGGCAGGTCGGCTGAAATGCACAGTACAACGGTGTTGTCGATTTCTGTCGCCAGTTGGTTAAACTTACGTACTGATGCCGCGCACACGCCGGTATCGATGCTTGGGAAAATATTCAGCACTTTGCGCTTGCCTGCGAACTGGCCCAGCGTAACGTCAGACAGGTCTTTAGCCACAAGGGTAAAAGCCTGAGCTTTGCTTCCAGCCTGAGGAATGGAGCCGGCGACTGCAACCGGGTTGCCCTGGAAATGAACGGTTTGTGACATGGTTATCTTCCTGTTTACATATAGTTAACGTCAAGGCTAGTTTATGCCATCAGCAGTTAACACGGCAAACGCTATTTGCGGATATCCGCTTCAGGGACTGCATTAAGGAAAACAAATGAGATCAGTTAAGGTGTTTGAGGAAGCCTGGCCGTTACACACTCCCTTTGTGATTGCCCGCGGGAGCAGGACCGAAGCGCATGTGGTGGTGGTTGAACTGGAAGAGAATGGTGTAAAAGGTATTGGAGAATGTACGCCTTATCCTCGCTATGGCGAAAGCGATGCGTCGGTACTGGCTCAAATTATGAGTGTTGTGCCACAACTGGAACACGGTTTGACGCGTGAAGCGCTGCAGGCATTACTGCCTGCGGGGGCGGCGCGTAATGCCGTTGACTGTGCACTTTGGGATCTCAATGCACGTCAGCAACAACAGTCTCTGGCCGACTACGTTGGTACTGAACTGGATGCAACAGTAACAACCGCGCAAACCGTCGTGATTGGCTCGCCGGAGCAGATGGCGGCGAGCGCGACCGCGCTCTGGGATAACGGTGCCAGATTGCTGAAAGTCAAACTGGATGCACACTTAATCAGCGAAAGGATGGTTGCGATCCGGGCGGCTGTGCCTGAGGCGACAATCATTGTCGATGCTAATGAGTCCTGGCGTGCTGAAGGGCTGGCCGCACGCTGCCAGTTAATGGCGGATTTAGGCGTTGCGATGCTGGAGCAGCCTCTGCCGGCTAATGATGATGCCGCGCTGGAGAATTTCGTGCATCCGCTGCCTGTCTGTGCTGATGAAAGCTGCCATACCCGCAGCAGTCTGAAAGCGCTGCATGGCCGCTATGAAATGGTGAATATTAAACTGGATAAGACAGGCGGACTGACGGAGGCGCTGGCGCTGGCGGCCGAAGCTCGCGAGCAGGGATTTGCGTTGATGCTCGGCTGTATGTTGTGTACATCCAGGGCGATCGGCGCTGCATTGCCGCTTACACCACAGGTCAGCTTTGCCGATTTGGATGGCCCAACCTGGCTGGCCCGAGACGCCGAGCCTGCCTTGCATTTTACAACCGGACAGCTTCATCTCAAGGATGCCAGCGCAAAAGATTAGACATTGCCAGCAGGTATTTTTCGCTCGCTTCATCCGATGAAATGGGCGGAAATTCTGCAGTAATGCAATGTAGGTTTAGATCGGCGCACCAGCTACCAAAAGAACCTGGCGTTTCATAACCGACGCTGGTTACCAGCGGCAATTCGAACGACCGCGCCAGCCACGCGCCTAATTCGCTGTGTCTGGGATCTTCAATACAGGCCAGCGGATCGTGGAAAGAAACTATCCATGCAGGATGAATGTGGTGAATAAGTTGGCATAGTGCCTGGGTCTCAGGCTCTGATCCCGGATGATCGCCGGTTAATAACACCACATCACGCTCTTCTGCGCTGCTGTTCCAACGATATACCGTTTCACCGGATTTCCAGTTTGCCGCCGGAAAGTTACGGTTAAGATCAACGCCGTTTGCATTTGCACGCAGACCCAATTGGCAACCGTCAGGGTTAACGGCCAGCACGACATGATGACGACGCAGGGAAGGGTTCAGCGTACGTAAGGCACAGGACAGGGTGACGACTGATGAGTTTTCATCACCGTGAGTACCAGCCAGTATCAAACCGCTTTCACGATCGGCTGCCGGTGCCGGGAACCAGATTAGCGGTGCGCCCAATAGTGAACGTCCGTAATGTTCAGTTCCTGGCGGAAATGCGCCACGCTCGGCACGGGGACGGGTAACGGTCATAATCATCTCTGAATGCATGTATTGTTACTCGCAGTGTTGTGCAAAATTTATGGATAATCAAATCGTTTTCACACACTTATCTTTTCAGGTGTAATATCACTTTCCTGTCGGAAGTTAATTGCATTTCCTGCTGGCGATACAAATAATTACTCATTCACTTAGTGGCCAGATTTGAGGGTATTTTATGAGGCATTCTGTTTCAGTAACCTGTTGTGCGCTGTTGGTTAGCAGCATTTCTTTATCCTATGCTGCGGATGTTCCCAGCGGGACGGTACTGGCAGAAAAGCAAGAATTGGTGCGTCATATAAAAGATGAGCCAGCGTCACTCGATCCGGCAAAAGCCGTTGGGCTTCCAGAAATTCAGGTTATTCGCGATTTATTTGAAGGCTTGGTCAACCAGAATGACAAGGGTGAGATTATTCCCGGTGTTGCCACACAGTGGAAGAGTAATGATAACCGCATCTGGACGTTTACGTTGCGCGATAATGCACAATGGGCCGATGGTACGCCGGTAACAGCACAGGACTTTGTCTACAGTTGGCAGCGTCTGGTGGACCCGAAAACACTATCGCCGTTTGCCTGGTTTGCCGCGCTTGCTGGGATCAACAATGCCCAGGCGATCATCGATGGCAAAGCCACGCCCGATAAGTTGGGTGTCAGCGCGGTAGATGCGCATACCTTCAAAGTGCAGTTGGACAAACCACTACCCTGGTTTGCCAACCTGACAGCGAGCTTTGCGTTTTATCCCGTGCAAAAAGCCAATGTCGAAAGTGGTAAAGAGTGGACGAAACCAGGCAACCTTATCGGTAATGGTGCCTATGTGCTGAAAGACCGTGTGGTTAATGAGAAACTGGAAGTTGTGCCGAACACACATTATTGGGACAACGCCAAAACAGTGCTGCAAAAAGTGACTTTCCTGCCGATTAACCAGGAGTCTGCTGCGACCAAACGCTATCTTGCCGGCGATATTGATATCACTGAGTCCTTCCCGAAAAACATGTATCAGAAGCTATTGAAGGATATTCCTGGGCAGGTTTATACGCCACCGCAGCTTGGTACTTATTACTATGCGTTTAACACGCAAAAAGGACCGACTGCCGATTCACGCGTGCGTCTGGCGCTTAGTATGACTATCGATCGCCGTCTTATGGCGGAGAAAGTATTAGGGACTGGAGAAAAACCCGCATGGCATTTTACGCCGGATGTGACAGCAGGGTTTATCCCGGAACCTTCTCCGTTTGAACAAATGAGTCAGGAAGAGCTTAACGCTCAGGCGAAAACGCTGCTGCGTGCGGCCGGTTATGGTCCGCAGAAACCACTGAAATTGACGCTGTTGTATAACACGTCTGAAAATCATCAGAAGATTGCTATTGCTGTGGCTTCCATGTGGAAGAAAAATCTTGGTGTGGATGTGAAATTACAGAATCAGGAATGGAAAACGTACATTGATAGCCGTAATACCGGTAATTTTGATGTGATCCGCGCATCCTGGGTGGGAGATTACAACGAGCCATCCACATTCCTGTCGTTATTAACCTCGACCCATACGGGCAATATTTCCCGCTTTAACAATCCGGCATACGATAAAGTGTTGACTCAGGCCACGCTGGAAAATACAGAGAAAGCACGCAACGCCGATTATAACGCAGCAGAAAAAATCCTGATGGAACAGGCACCTATTGCGCCGATTTATCAGTACACCAACGGGCGTTTAATTAAACCGTGGCTGAAAGGGTATCCGATTACCAACCCGGAAGATGTGGCATACAGTCGCACTATGTATATTGTTAAACACTAGTTGCGTACGTTCTCCTGTTAACCTTCGTTAACCCCGTCAAATCCAGAACTGGCGCTGATTTCAGCGCCAGCATCTCCAGATAACCAGTATTAACCTCATTAGAAATGACGGTAAACGACGCGTCAAATACCTGGAGCGAGAAGCTACCCTGGAAAGCGGCAATCCGACCACACTGAAGACACTAAACCAGAGAAGATCATACGTCCGGGGGCTGATGCTCCCGACAAATTAACGTCGAATCATCCTCACTCAACGGTTCTTTCGTTAAATTACAAAAACCTCGACCGTTTACTTTTTGGTGAAACCGGCAGCTCTGGCACAGACCAAATCCCGGCACATTACTGGTGCGCTGAATGCCTCTCAGCAGTTCGAAAAGTAGCTCCTTGAGTAAACCCGCGCGTTCACCCATCGCAGATTCACCCGTCACCAAAAATGAGGGGGGAAGTAGGGCATCCAGCAGATTTTTGGCCAACTCGGTGAGCTGCAGATGAACGCTACGCTTATCCCTGGCATCCTGTGTGCGTACCACCAGTCCTTTTGATTCCAACAACTTTAGCGATTGTGACACCGTTCCTTTGGTGAGGCCGAGGTAGTCCGTCACGGCGAGAGGCGTATTGGAGTAGCGGTTACAGCGTGCGAGATACATCAACGCACTGAGTTGTACTGGCTGTAGATCCGCAAGTAAAGGATGTTGGCGAAACCACATCCGCGTCAGACCAGACAGCCGGTCCAGTACGTCAAAAAGCGACATGTCATGCATAACAAAATCCTCCTCGACATATAGTATCGACTAAAAACTATATTGACAAAGCATAAAACTGGCGTAGCATAAATTATAGTATCGAATCGATACTATAATTTAAAGGAGAGGTATCATGACCAAAGCCCGTTTTTATCATGCTGGTTGCCCGGTTTGCGTTTCCGCAGAAGAAACACTGCTGCAGCATCTGTCCCCCGATGTGGAAATCGACGTTATTCATTTGGGAGAACAACCTGATCGAGTTGCAGAGGCGGAGCGAATCGGAGTGAAGTCTGTTCCTGCACTGGTGATCGACGGCAATGTGCTGCATATCAACTTTGGCGCACCCATTGAAGCGTTGAAATAGCGTCGCATGTTCGGGAAGTTGCGAGGGCAATTTCCCGAACCAGCGTGGACATGGGGAAGGGGGTATTTATGTGTGCTGCAGAAAAGTACCATCCTGTCGATTGCGATCTGCATGACTATCTGGAGATTGCCTGTCTTTATTACTATTTGCTGCGCATTGAACTGACTACTGGGGAACACTTTGATGCCAGGGCCGTGACGACATGTACCACAGCAGACAAAGAGGAATTCTTGCTTGTGGAGTGCCATGAACACCATCATAGAATTCGCCTGGACTTTCTGTCAGCCATTACCCCATTGACGGCTGGCGCCACGTTTAGCACCGTGATATTCCGTTGAATCTGTACGTAAAAAGACGCGCTACCGTTACACGGTGTAAATGCGGATGTCATGCGCCTGAAAAGCGGTACCGTACTGTTTGCTGATGTTTTCCTCCACGACAATGACATCGATGTTACTGCTGGCGGTGACAACATAACGTGCGACGGCAGGGATCTTATCCGCCGTCAGTGCGACGATAGTTTCGTTACTCTGCTTTATCACCGCTTTTTTAAACTCACAATCGGCGTAATCAAACCCGGTTAATCCGGATTCCGGTGCCATCGCGCAACCACCAATAAAACCTTGATCAAATAAAATATCCTGTACCTGGGCAATGGCTGTCGGACCGACGCAGCCACCGGACGATCGCTGTACTGGCCCACCTAACATGATGACCTCGAATAGCGGTTTTTTCAGCAGTACGGCGGCAATATCAGGTGAATTTGTCACGACGGTTAATGCCAACTCAGCGGGAAGGGCTTCAGCCATTGCCTGGTTGGTTGTTCCTGTGTCGATAAAAATACAGCTCCCGGATTTCACTAGCCGGGCGCATCTTTGCGCGATGCTGCTCTTTTTCGCTGTATTAATATTCTTGCGTACTGCGATGTCAGCTGACTCTGGTAGTGAAATTACAGCCCCGCCGTAGACTTTCTTGCAAACACCTTCTTTACACAACTCATGTAAATCACGGCGGATCGTATGCTCTGACACTCCCAAACGGGCGGCCAGTTCAGTACAGATCACTCTGCCGTTTTCCTGCAGGATCTGATAGATAAGTGCCTGGCGTTGATCCGGGAATGCAGCGTAATCGAGCATGATAACTCCATAAAAATAAACATCGAGCAATAACGTGCATGATCGTGCATTATATTGCAGGATGTCAATATCCCTTAGCGGGGGCGTACCGTTCAGAATAAAACGATAAGAGGATCGCGATGAAAATTGCACATATGGCTTTATGGACCCGGGATCTTGAGCGACAAGCCCAGTTCTGGGTGTCGTTTTTTGATGGTGTGATAAACGAAAAATACTGCAGCAAAACCAATCCTGGGTTTGAATCTTATTTCGTCAGGGTTGGTGAGGACATTGCGATTGAGCTAATGACAAAACCGGGACTGACCCACCCGGTACCTGACAATAACACTTCAGGGTGGGTGCATCTTGCTCTCTCTGTGGGTGGCGCGGGGCATGTTGATGCACTGGCGATACGCGCAAAAGAACAGGGCATCCTGGTCTCCGGACCACGAACCACCGGTGACGGATATTACGAGGCCGTCATTCAGGACCCCGACGGTAATTTAATCGAGATTGTAGCGTAATACGTAAATCAGGCCGGATGACAAAATTGCCCGCGCAGGATCTGTGTTAGTTGTTCAAATACCAGCCTCACTCTGGCCGGTAGCAGCGGGAGATGTGGACGAAAAATATAGAGTTGCCAGGGCTGATAGTTAAGTTCTGGCAGCAGGTTAACCAGTTCGCCATTTTGCAAATAAGGCCGAACAGAGATATCTGCCAGCTGCCCAACCGTTCTTCCCGCGAGGGCGGCGGCCAGTTCGCTCTCAATATCGGAGGCGATAAATACCGGGTTTGCCGGAAAGAAACTGTTGCCATCGGCAAACTGCCATGGCCAGACGCGCCCTGAATTACTGTTGGTCAGGGCACTGAGCGGGTAATTATGTTGCAAATCCTGGCGGTTTTTTGGCTTGCCCATTTTTTCAACTAAGTGGGGCGATGCAACGATATTGACACCTACCGGGCAGATTGTTTTAACGATATAACGGTTATCCGGGACGGTGCCAATACGAATACCCATGTCGATCTGCTCGTCAATAATATTCAGATGTCTGCCGGTATTGTGCCACTCGATGCTGATTTCTGGATAACCAGCAAGGCCGTGCAGCAACTGGCGAATAATCTCACGGTTTTCGAATAGCGGGGGTAGTGTAATGCGTACTTTGCCTGCTATTTCCTGCGGGTTGTGACGTTTACCTTCTGAGAATAGCGCTTCGCTTTCAGCCAGCAGACGCTCTGCTTTTGGCCAGAACAGCTGACCGAAAGGCGTCAGCTTCATCTGCCGTGTATTGCGCAGAAACAACATTTCGCCAAGGCTTTGTTCCAGTTCAGCAATACCTCGAGTGATTTGTTGGGGGGCCAGACCGAGTGTTGCGGCAGCCTCTCTGAACTTCAGCGTTTCGGCTGCCGTACAAAATATCTTTAATGCGTCGAGTTTATCCAGCATACCGGGTGCACTTTTACGGGAAGATTATTCCTTCATTATATCAATATCTGGAATTCTGAAAGCATAAACGATTCATATACGAGTGATAATTATGACGTAATAATCATGCTCATTGAGATTCGGGTGGCGTAATACCCCGGATGCGTAACACTTAAAACAATGAACAGGAGGGAGTATGGTGCAACGTACATGGCTAATCACCGGTGTCAGCAGTGGGTTCGGTCGCGAAATGGCGCAGCAACTTCTTGAACGCGGTGAACGCGTGGTGGGGACCGTACGCGATCGCGCTAAAGTTAGCGATCTCCTGAGTCGCTGGCCCGTGACATTTGATGCACCGCAAGTAGATGTGACGGATAGCGCTGCACTGCGTCATACAGTGGATAGTGCCTGGCAGCGCTATGGGCGAGTTGATGTGGTCATCAGTAATGCGGGATACGGCCTGTTTGGTGCTGCGGAAGAGTTGAGTGACGATCAGGTCCGCCAGATGCTTGAGACAAATTTGTTGGGGTCCATTCAGTTAATCCGCTGCGCGTTGCCGCATATGCGAAAACAAGGTGGTGGACGTATCATCCAGATCTCCTCTTATGGCGGACAGGTCGCATTTGCCGGAAACTCACTGTATCACGCGACTAAATGGGGTATTGAAGGATTTGTCGAGTCGGTTGCCCAGGAAGTTGCTGCATTTGATATCGGAATGACGATTGTTGAACCCGGCGGGGCACGGACTGAATTTCGTTATGGTAGCGCCCAGATTGCCACACTGATGCCGGAATATGACGCGACACCTGCGCACAGTTTTCTGAAAATGCTTGATCCTGTGAATGGGCTTGCGCCTGGCGATCCGGCGCGTATGGCTTCGCAAATCATTGCCAGTGCTGACCTTGCTCCTGCGCCATTGCGTATGGTGCTCGGTTCGCAGGCGCTGCAAAGTACGCTCTCGGTGCTGCGTCAACGTGTCGCTGACTTTGAGACCCAGCATGCGCTTGCGGCATCAACAGATTTCCCTGCCGGTGAGTAGCACCTGCCACAGCGCTATTCATGACTTGTCTTCATAAGTTTGTCCTGATTTAACCCTCTAATCGT
The DNA here is from genome assembly GCF_028069815.1 of Citrobacter sp. Awk 2. NCBI lineage: Bacteria > Pseudomonadati > Pseudomonadota > Gammaproteobacteria > Enterobacterales > Enterobacteriaceae > Citrobacter > Citrobacter sp. Awk 2. The sequence continues at coordinate 7,702 of NZ_JANEWL010000077.1, read as the reverse complement.
CGATACGCTGTGCCTCTATAATTTTGTTGTTTTCAGCATTCGGCGGCAGAGACTGTCGCCTGCCCGGAGAATCGAACATGTCAAATCATTTGAATGCCAGACAGCTGGCAGTCGTCCCCATTGCAGCATTCACTGCCACAGGACAGCCAGATAAGCTGGAGGCAGCGCTTAATGCAGGGTTAGATGCAGGGCTAACCCTGAATGAAGTGAAAGAGATTTTACAGCAGCTTTACGCGTACTGTGGTTTTCCCCGCAGTCTGAATGGCCTGTCGTGCTTGATGTCGGTAGTGAAAGTTCGCAAAGAAAAAGGGATTGTGGATCCAGAAGGGAAATCCGCGACGCCGCAACCCGATAACTGGAACAGCCTGCTGGCGGGAAGCCAAACGCAAACCCAACTGGTTGGACAGCCGGTTAGCGGCCCGCTGTTTGATTTTTCCCCTGCCATTGATACCTGGCTTAAAGCACATCTGTTTGGCGATATTTTTCAGCGTGATGTGCTGGATTGGCCGACCCGTGAACTGGCAACCGTCTCTGCGTTAGCCGTACTGGGCGGCGTGAACAGCCAACTAAAAAGTCACTTTGCTATTAGCCTGAATGTTGGGTTACGCCCTGAGCAACTTATCGAATTTATTACGCTACTTGAGCAGCACTGTGGTGCTGAGATTGCGGAAAATGCCCGTGCAGTTCTTGATGAATGTATGTCAGGAATACCGTCAGCTACTACCCCTACGGGAGTCATGATGAACGAACAATTTGATGGTAACAGCGTCTTTCCCCGGGGAGAGAAAAATGAAGCCTATGCGAAGTACTTCACCGGGACCAGCTATCTGACCATGCTTTCAATGGAAGGTGTGGTGATTGGTAACGTGGCATTTGAACCTGGCTGCCGTAATTTTTGGCATATTCATCATCAGGGCGGTCAAATTCTGCTGGTGACTGGCGGCAGAGGCTGGTACCAGGCGTGGAATCAACCCGCGCGAGAACTGAAAACGGGTGATGTGGTGCATATTCCGGCGGGAATGAAACACTGGCACGGTGCTGCGTGTGATAGCTGGTTTGCCCATATTGCGGTAGAAATCCCGGCCCCTGGCGCGTCGAACGAATGGCTGGAACCGGTTAGCGACGCTGAGTACAACCTGCTGCCCTGAGCTATGCTGGTTGAGGTGCACTTTATCCCTGAGGAGATCTAAATGGTCATGAATGTGAAGGGTTACGCCGCGTTGGCGGTGAAAGAAGATCTGGTCCCGCACAGTTTTGTTCGTCGGGATCCGCGTGAAGATGATGTCGTCATTGAAATATTATTCAGTGGGGTGTGTCACTCTGACATCCACAGTGCCTACAATGACTGGGGCGGCGCTACGTATCCGATGGTTCCCGGCCACGAAATAATAGGCCGTGTAGTGCATGTTGGGAAATCGGTAACAAAATTCGCGGTCGGCGATCTTGCCGGCGTGGGGTGTATGGTTGATTCATGCCAGCACTGTAGCGCCTGCGAACAGGGGCTTGAGCAATATTGCGAAGAGGGGAACACCCTTACGTATAACGATACGGACCGTCATGATGGCCTGCCTACTTTCGGTGGCTATTCTGACATGATTGTCGTGACCGAGAAGTTCGTCGTGAAGGTGCCGGAAGGAATCGACTTACGCGGTGCTGCGCCGTTGTTGTGCGCCGGTATCACCACATGGTCGCCGTTACGTCACTGGCAGGTTGGGCCGGGGAGTAAAGTCGCTGTTGTTGGGTTGGGTGGTCTGGGACACATGGCGATCAAGCTTGCTAAGGCATTGGGGGCTGATGTTACGTTATTCACGCGATCGCCAGGCAAAGAAGCTGATGCCCGACGCCTGGGAGCCAGTCATGTTGTGCTTTCAACAGACAGCGAACAGATGAAAGCCGCGGCGAATCAGTTTGACCTGATTATTGATACCGTTCCCTACGTGCATGATCTTAATCCATATATTCCAACACTGGCGCTTAGCGGAACGTTGGTGCTGGTGGGATATCTGGGGCCGTTGGATCCGTTCCTGAATACGGTTCCGCTGATCCTCGGTAGAAGAGCCGTTGCGGGTTCGGTGATTGGGGGGATTGCGGAAACTCAGGAGATGATGGATTTCTGCGGTCAGCATGGCATTACGGCCGATGTTGAGGTTATCAATATTCAGGATATTAATACCGCGTGGCAACGGATGTTGAAAAGCGATGTGAAATACCGCTTTGTCATTGATATCGCGTCACTGAAATAAATGCAAAAAGACGCGGATATCCGCGTCTTGGTTTTGGTTAGTGGGCAGAAGGTTGCGCCTCGGCGTTATCCATATATAACGTCTGACTGGGGAACGCAAAGTCAGCACCGTTTTCCTGAACTATTGTAATAATTTTCAAGTACACATCTTGTTGTACAGCAAGCCACTCCTGCCACACGGTGGTTTTTGTGAAGCAATACACCATGATATTCAGCGATGAATCGGCAAACTCATTAAAATAGACCAGCAGGGTTTGCTTTTGATCTATTCCGGGATGACTTTGCAGCATTTTTCTGACCGACTCGACCACTGCGCCAATTTTATCAGCATCTTCATAACGTAACCCGATCACCGTTTTGATTCGTCGATTACTCATCCGCCCCGGGTTTTCTACACTGATGGAAGAGAAAATTGAGTTCGGCACATATAACGGACGGTGGTCGAAGGTGTTTATTTTGGTCATTCTCCAGCCAATTTCAGTCACCGTACCTTCGATATTTCGGTCCGGAGAACGGATCCAGTCACCGATGCTAAACGGTCTGTCGAAGTAGAGCATAATGCCAGAGAAAAAATTACTCAGGATATCTTTGCCTGCCATACCGACAGCGATACCGCCGATGCCGCCGAACGTTAACAGCCCTGACAAGCTCATGCCGAAATGCTCGCCATACAGCAAAATGATGGCGACGACGATCGTAATCTTAATGATGCGCGACATGATCCGCGCACTGGTGATATCTCTGCCCTTGTTAATCTGCGTTTTTTCAAACTGGTTGATGACCAGAAAGAGTTTTATCGTCAGGATCAACGCAATCAACGAGGTACAGATAAAGTCGACCACGCTTGGAGAGATAAATTTCAGCTTATAACTATCGATGACGTTATTCGCAATAGTGCCAAATGTACCAATGATAATGGCATAAACAAAAAACTGTGCCGCATGGAATATGAATCCTTTGCAGTGTTTTTCACTACGATGAAACCAGACGCTCATCAGGACTAACGCTGCACAGCTGCTGAGAATTACCGTTAAATTAAACGCATTATTTATAAACAGTTCAGCGATCATGATTCTCCCAGGTCACTCCGTGTTAGCTAAATATCATCTGACATCCTTCATCAGCGGATATTTTACCCAGTTCAGGCTGTCAGATCATTAATAAAAGGAGAGAGAAATAATACAATCAGCGTTATTTTCAGGCGAATAGTGCGCATGTCAAGTCTGAGTGTGGTGTATGTAGCAGACAGTGAGTTTATGTCATGGTATTGTTGCTGCAAAGTAACACGGTTTTCATCTGCAAAAGGACAGTACTATGATCATGGCTAAGCTGAAGACAGCGAAGGGACGGAAGTTTCTGTTATGTCTGCTTGGGGTATTTATCATTGCGGCATCGGTTGTGACGCGCGCGACGATTGGTGGTGTCATTGAACAGTATGACATTCCGCTTTCCGACTGGACAGCCTCGATGTATGCCATTCAATCCGCAATGATTTGCGTCTACAGTATGGTTTTTACTATTTTGCTGGCTATTCCGCTTGGTATCTATTTCCTCGGAGGCGAGGAGAAGCACTAGGTACATGTCATGCCGGATGACATCGCCATCCGGCATTTTGCTGCAGGATTAATCGTCTTCTTCGTCGTCCAGTTCAACCGGGGTCTGGTACTGATCCGGTTTGATAACCAGCAGGTCGCAACGCAGATGGTCGATAACCTGTTCTGCGGTATTCCCCAGAAACGCAGCTGATATGCCGGTGCGCCCAACGGTGCCGAGTACCACGATACCCGCCTGTAAATGCTCAGCTAAATCCGGGATGACCTCTTCAGGCAATCCTTTTTCAACGTGTGTAACTTTTTCATCAATACTGAATTTTTGGCGTAATGCCTTCATGGCCAGCAGATGCTGTCCACGGATGGCGTCGTTGTACACGCTGGGATCAAATTCAGGTAGCTCAATCGCAATGTTGATAGGCGTTACAGGATAGGCACCCACCAGGTGTACTTCGGTATGGTTAACCTGTTCTGCAAGCTGCAACGTCTCTTTGACCAGTTTTTCGTTGAGTGCATTGTGATACGCCTCTTCACTGGCGAGATTCACCGCCACCAGCGCTTTACCACCTTCCGGCCACGGCTGATCTTTGACCATCCACACCGGGCTTGGACATTTACGCAATAAATGCCAGTCGGTTGGTGTGAAAATTACGGCTTCAAGGCGGTCGTGTTGGTGTGCCATTTTGAGCACCAGGTCATGCTTAGCGCTGATCACTTCCTGGATGATGGCTTCGAAGGGACGGTTGTGCCAGACCACTTTAATATCAAGCGGGATCCCTGCTTCGATATAGTATTTCGCTTGTTCACGTATCCATGCTGTTCGCTGGCTGATGACCCCCTGACGCATTGCCGTACGCTCGTCCGGCGACAGCAGGGTGGTCATTTCGTAGGAAAAGTCATAGATCGGCAAAAAGGCTTTAATTTTGCCACCAATCCGTTGATGCAAATAAACAGCTCGCCGTAATGCTGGTTGATCGTCCTGGTTTGGATCGATGACTACCAGCATGTTTTGATACATAGCCATACAGGGTCTCCTTACAACTGTCACCGCAGTTTGTATTTAAAAGAGTAACCCAATAATGTGGATTGAAACAGGGGAGAACCTCTTGCCAGATCAATAAACTGGGGAAATCTCCAGCTTTTCCCCCACATCCCGCTCAATTTAAACCATTTCCCGTTGTTTCTATTGTGCTTGCGCGCTACACGGAAAAGGATTGGATACGTGGATGTTTCAACTGCCCGACAATCTCTTTAAGGGTTAAGAGTGCCCGGTGAAGTTGTTCGATCTCCGGCCCCCCAATGCACAGTCGGATACCTGACTGTTCGGATAACGGGTTGACCTCAGTTGATGTGGGTGAGGTGACTTTGATCCCTGCTGCTAAGGCTGCTTCGTAGAACGGCTGTACGCTTTCGCGAGCCAGTGGCAACCAGAGGTGAAAACTGGGATGCCCGGAGCGATAAAGATGCTCACCCAAAATAGAAAAGGCTAATTCATAGCGGCGAACTGTTTCGTGTTCTATCGCAGAGGTTACGGTTTCCGCAGTACCATCAAGTAGCCATTGCTCCATGATCGCGCAACTTATCGGGGAAACCATCATTGCCGTTGCTCTGAGCATGGATTCAGCTCGGGAATATAGCAGCTCAGGCAGCAGAAGCCCGCCGATGCGTAGTGTGGGATTTAGTATTTTAGATAAGCTATTAACATACAAAGTGATATCCGGCGCTAATCGGGCAATTTGTGGGAGTTCAATATTACGGGTGAGCCGATAGACATCATCTTCGATAATAAATAATGCGTTTGCGCGGCAAACGCGTATCAGGTCTTTTCGCCGGGCAAGACTCATTATGCGTGTTGAAGGGCTTTGTAGCAGGGGAGTGACATATACCGCACTGCGTTTGTCATCGCTGGCTTCCAGCATTTTCTCCAATACTGAAACATCCATCCCTTCGTCATCCATCGGAATGCCAACCAGTTTCAGTTTTAACAGCCGTGAAAGTTGGATCAGTCCGGAATACGTTTGCGCCTCCACATAAAGTGTCCCAAAAGGTTCGCATACCGTCGATAACGCCACTGAAAGCGCATGTTGCGCTCCGCTGGTAATAATGAGTTGGCGATAATCAGCGGGCATGCCCAGCCTGTTGAACCAGCGAGCCATCAGGCGGCGGTGTTCGTCATGACCGGCTGCTGGCGCGTAGGTGTTAAACATATCCATATCCGGACGGCGAGCGATCGCTGAAAGTGTCGCGCTGAGAGAACGTGAGCTTAGCGCAGCCGGGGGCGTGTTTTGCGACAAATCGATGACGGTCTGACCACGCGAATTTGCCAGTGCCACAAACATCCCGCTTCCTTTCACACTTCTGACAAGTCCACGTTTCTCAAGGATCCCATAGGCTTTCGTTACGGTGCCAAGCCCGATACCTAATGTGTCCGCTAAATTACGGTGGGCTGGTAAGCGGGCGCCATGCTGAAGCGATCCTGAAAGAATATCTTCAGCCAGGGCCTCAACTAATTGTTCTGTTGGAGATGTTGCATTGCTGGACAGTCTCGGTTGCCAGGGAGAACGCTCACGCATCGGATCACCATAAGTGTAATGTGACACTATTTATATTTACTAATAGTGTCACACATTCTATTCTGACGCCAGTATCAAAATGGGGCAGAACAGGCATTGGGTATGAGTGTGAAAAGTGTGAGTGAAAGTATAGATCGCGCAGGATCTACAGATGATCCGACAGCTATTGATAGTATTAGAAAAGACGTTGTCCGAGGTTTAAAAGACGGTTTTCCCGTTTTACTTGGCGTGATCCCTTTTGCTCTGGTTTTGGGGGCCCAGGCCAGCCATAAAGGACTTAGTGGTTTAGCTGTTCCGCTGATGACGGGATTAAATTTCGCTGGTGGATCTGAATTTGCAGCAATACAAATCTGGACGTCACCTCCCCATATTTTTCTTATTATGGCAGTTACCTTCCTGGTTAATAGCAGGCATATTCTGATGGGCGCAACTCTTGTTCCGCTGTTGATGCGTTTTTCTAAGCGTAAAGTTTTACCTGCACTTTTTTTTATGACTGATGAAAGTTGGGCGTTAAGTTATAGTGATGCACACAAAAGAAGCATTAATAATGTTCCTCATTTTAGTATGCCTTATTATTTAGCCGCTTCTTTTTCTTTTTACATTATGTGGGTAGGTTGTACCACGTTAGGCGCGTTAATCGGCCCCGTGCTTGGTGATGTTCATCGCTATGGTTTTGATATGGCGTTTCCCGCTGTATTCCTTGTGCTTGTCAGGGGCATGTGGAGCGGTTTTCGTAAAGCGATTCCGTGGTTTGCCAGCCTGATTGTTGCGGTTGCGGTTTATCATTACGTCCCCGGTGTCTGGTATGTCATGGCAGGTCCGTTGGTGGGATTGGTGGTTGCATGGTTGCAGGGGGATAAATAATGCCAGACCAGCAAACGCTGTTCGCCATCCTCCTGATGGCTCTGACTACCTATGCGACACGTATTGCGTCGTACATGATATTGCGCAACCGGGTGTTATCTCCCAGATCGATGGCGGTTCTTAAATCATCTCCAGGATGCGTCATGCTGGCATTTATCGCACCTTATTTTGCGTCCGGAAACCCTGCCGATCTTATCGCATTAGGTTTAACACTGATCGCCGCATTACGTTTTCCTATGCCTGTCACCGTTGCTATTGGTGTGCTGACTGCTGCTCTCCTGCGTCATTATCTTGGCTGATAATTTTGGATTATTTACAGAAGTAAACGTCTGACCATGGAATGGTCTGGTTATTTAATTGAATCACCTCAGAGGTTTTTTATGCAACCAGGCAGGAAAGAGTGTTTAACCGTAGTTATTGTGACAGCATTAATGGTGGGGATATTTATATTGAGTACACTTATAGTGTTTATA
>NZ_JANEWL010000076.1:0-23029 GCF_028069815.1 Citrobacter sp. Awk 2 | reverse complement strand
GATAAACATCACACTGTTTTTAATTTCAAAATCGCTAACAAAAGTTAATTAAGTATTAACTAACTCACAGAGTGTGTATTTTTACTCCTAAAGGATTAGTCTGAATTTAATCAGACATAAAAATCTAGACTGGTAGCAATGGAGACCATGCTACGTACTATGGACACCGTACATTTTTGTGAGCAAATAAACGTATCCGTACGCCAGATTCATTACCACATGACATGGCGTGACCGCGATCACATAAAAAATACACTCACCTTGTATACCGGTGTTTCACGTAATAGCGGACAACGTAGAACCGACGGTCAGCACCCAGAAAACCGGTGTAAGCCAGCCAAACTACAGCGTCAGCCGCAGCGCTTCATAACCAGCCCGACTTCCCATCGCCTGAGGATTCTTTCCTCCGATCAATGCCATAGAAAAAAGCTAAATACTTCCAAAAATTTATAAAAACATTCTAGCCAGATATTTAAACATTAATCGCAAATACGGACATATCGAATACTGACCATTTTTTGATGCTTATCCCGGCAAAAAAGAATGTGCCACAGATCCATTTTTCAAAAAATTGACTGGGTTTTTCGCGAGGGTAAATAAAATGTTATTTAGTATACAACTTCTCATAATATTAATATGTTTGTTTTATGGCGCCAGAAAGGGCGGTATCGCGCTGGGTTTGTTAGGCGGTATCGGCCTGGTTATTCTGGTTTTCGTGTTCCATCTCCAGCCGGGTAAACCCCCTGTCGATGTAATGCTGGTTATTATTGCCGTGGTGGCCGCATCTGCAACTTTGCAAGCCTCCGGCGGTCTTGACGTTATGCTGCAAATTGCTGAAAAGCTGCTGCGTCGTAACCCAAAATACGTTTCTATCGTAGCACCGTTTGTTACCTGTACCCTGACTATCCTGTGCGGTACCGGCCACGTGGTGTATACCATTCTGCCGATCATTTATGACGTCGCCATTAAGAACAATATTCGCCCGGAACGCCCAATGGCGGCGAGTTCTATCGGTGCACAGATGGGGATTATCGCCAGCCCGGTTTCCGTAGCCGTTGTCTCGTTGGTTGCGATGCTGGGTAACGTGACATTTGAAGGCAAGCACCTCGAATTCCTCGACCTGCTCGGCATCACCATTCCATCTACCCTGCTGGGTATCCTGGCTATCGGTATTTTCAGTTGGTTCCGCGGTAAAGATCTGGATAAAGACGAAGAGTTCCAGAAGTTTATTTCCGTACCTGAAAACCATCACTATGTGTATGGCGACACGGCAACGCTGTTAGACAAAAAACTGCCGAAAAGTAACTGGCTTGCCATGTGGATCTTCCTCGCAGCCATCGCCGTTGTTGCCGTGCTCGGTGCCGTATCTGAACTGCGCCCTTCTTTTGGTGGCAAACCGCTGTCAATGGTACTGGTTATCCAGATGTTCATGCTGCTGACTGGCGCATTGATTATTATCTTAACCAAAACTAATCCCGCATCTATCTCAAAAAATGAAGTCTTCCGTTCAGGTATGATCGCGATTGTTGCGGTGTACGGTATTGCCTGGATGGCCGAAACCATGTTCGGTGCGCATATGTCTGAAATTCAGGGCGTACTGGGCGAGATGGTGAAAGAACATCCGTGGGCCTATGCGATCGTCCTGCTGTTAGTCTCCAAGTTTGTAAACTCTCAGGCTGCAGCGCTGGCGGCTATCGTTCCGGTCGCACTGGCTATCGGGGTTGATCCAGCGTACATCGTTGCTTCTGCTCCGGCATGTTACGGTTACTACATTCTGCCGACCTACCCGAGCGATCTGGCTGCTATTCAGTTTGACCGTTCAGGTACCACCCACATTGGTCGTTTCGTTATCAACCACAGCTTCATTCTGCCTGGTTTGATCGGCGTAAGCGTATCCTGTGTCTTTGGTTGGGTCTTCGCCGCAATGTACGGTTTCCTGTAATCACACTTCGCGTGCCGTCCGCTATGGTGCGGCACGCCACCTTTAAGACGCAGAGAATTTTTAAATTCCTGATAAAAATGAAAAGGCTGGAAGCAAATGTCAAAAGTTGAATTCACTTACCAGGCGGCTTTCCCACTGGGGGAAGACAAAACTGAGTACTACCTGCTGACATCCGATCATGTCAGCGTCGGCGAGTTTGAAGGCGAGTCAATCCTGAAAGTAGCACCTGAAGCACTTACGCTACTGGCCCAGCAAGCCTTCCACGATGCCTCCTTCATGCTTCGCCCTGAACACCAACAGCAAGTCGCCTCCATACTCCATGATCCTGAAGCCAGCGAAAACGATAAATACGTTGCGCTGCAATTCCTGAGAAACTCCGAGATTGCCGCCAAAGGCGTATTGCCAACCTGTCAGGATACCGGCACGGCCATTATCATGGGCAAAAAAGGTCAACGTGTCTGGACCGGCGGCGGTGACGAAGCGGCACTCTCCAGAGGCGTATTTAATACCTATATTGAAGATAACCTGCGCTACTCGCAAAACGCGGCGCTGGATATGTACAAAGAAGTAAATACCGGCACTAACCTGCCTGCGCAAATCGACCTGTACAGCGTGGACGGCGACGAATATAAATTCCTGTGCGTGGCAAAAGGCGGCGGTTCTGCCAACAAAACCTATCTGTATCAGGAAACGAAAGCACTGCTGACTCCCGGCAAGCTGAAAAACTTCCTGGTTGAGAAAATGCGTACGCTGGGGACTGCAGCTTGCCCGCCATACCATATCGCATTTGTGATTGGTGGTACGTCAGCAGAAAGCACCCTCAAAACGGTGAAACTGGCCAGCACACACTACTATGATGCGCTGCCGACTGAAGGTAACGCTCACGGTCAGGCATTCCGCGATCTGCAGCTGGAACAAGAGCTGCTGATCGAGGCCCAGAAACTCGGCCTCGGCGCCCAGTTTGGCGGGAAATATTTTGCTCACGACATCCGCGTGATTCGACTGCCTCGCCACGGCGCATCCTGCCCGGTAGGCATGGGCGTTTCCTGCTCCGCAGACCGTAATATTAAGGCCAAGATTAACCGCGAAGGTATCTGGATTGAAAAACTGGAACATAACCCAGGCCAGTACATCCCGGAATCTCTGCGCCAGGCCGGCGAAGGCGAAGTGGTTAAAGTTGACCTTAACCGTCCGATGAAAGAGATCCTTGCCCAGCTTTCTCAGTACCCGGTATCCACCCGTCTGTCGCTGAGCGGTACAATCATTGTGGGTCGCGACATCGCCCACGCGAAGCTGAAAGAACGTATCGAGTCCGGCGAAGGTCTGCCGCAGTACGTGAAAGATCACCCGATCTACTACGCAGGCCCGGCGAAAACGCCGGCTGGTTACCCGTCCGGTTCTTTGGGTCCAACCACTGCGGGTCGTATGGACTCCTATGTTGACCTGCTGCAGTCCCATGGCGGCAGCATGATCATGTTGGCAAAAGGTAACCGCAGCCAGCAAGTGACCGACGCCTGCCATAAACACGGCGGCTTCTACTTAGGTAGCATCGGGGGTCCGGCAGCTGTACTGGCGCAGCAGAGCATTAAGCATCTGGAATGCGTGGAATACCCGGAGCTGGGAATGGAAGCTATCTGGAAAATCGAAGTTGAAGATTTCCCTGCCTTCATCCTGGTCGATGACAAAGGCAACGATTTCTTCCAGCAAATCGTGAGCAAACAATGCGCTAACTGCGCGAAGTAACCTATTCGGCCCGGCACTGGACTGACCCCAAATTTTTGGGGCCAGTCCAGCGATCCCCCCGGGCCAACTTTATCCCCCCATTAACTGGCGTTGAATTTTTGCCGTTCACAGTGAATAGTAATATTTTCCATTACTTGTGAATTCACCATGCTCCGCACACTGAATCCTGTAATACTGAACGCTGGCGCTATAGTGCTGACGCTGATCCTTATCTACACTGGCTTCTGCGCCACCGAGAAATTGACCTGGTTGATGGAAGTTACGCCGGTCATTATTGTTGTGCCAGTACTGCTCGCCACCATGAGGCGTTATCCGCTGACCCCCATGCTCTACACGCTGATCTTCTTTCATGCCATCATTTTGATGGTTGGCGGCATGTATACCTACGCCAAAGTCCCCATTGGTTTTGAAGTGCAGGCGTGGTTGGATCTCAGTCGCAACCCCTATGACAAACTGGGTCATTTTTTCCAGGGACTGGTGCCAGCCCTGACGGCAAGAGAGATTTTAGTCCGCGGCAATATTGTCCGCGGCCGCAAGATGTTAGCGTTTTTAGTCTGCTGCGTAGCACTGGCAATCAGCGCCACCTATGAGCTCATTGAATGGTGGGCGGCACTGGCGATGGGACAAGGCGCGGATGACTTCCTGGGTACGCAGGGCGATCCATGGGATACCCAGTCGGATATGTTCTGCGCCCTGCTCGGCGCGCTAACGACGGTGCTTGTGCTGGCGCGAGTTCACTGTGTACAGCTACGTCGCTACAGGTTAGTAAGCGCTAACTAAATATACATACTGCCGGATGTCGATAACGTGCATCCGGCAGACGCTAAATGGACCTTATCGATGCAACCAGGCCGGCAACCACTCGCCGTGTGCGTCAATCAGATCATCCACCAACGCATAAATCTCCTCAATCCCTAATACCGCAGCGGTATGCGGATCCATCATCGCCGCGTGATAAACACGATCGCGATTCTCCGTCAGAATAGCTTCCGTCAGCAGGGTTTGAACATTGATATTCGTTTGCATCATCGCCGCCAAATGAGACGGGAGAGCACCCACTTTTGTCGGCTGAATACCATTGGCATCAACCAAACAAGCCACCTCGACACAACAGCCCTGCGGCAGGTTATCGATCAAGTTGTCGTTACGAACATTGCCATACACCACGCTGGGTTCTCCGGTCCAGATAGCGTTCATGATTGTGCTGGCATATTCCCTTGACGGTTTGATATCAATGCGCGCCGTCGTTTTGTACGCTCCCAGCTCTTTATGCCAGTTCGCTAGCTGCTCTACACAGCGCTTCGGATATTCATCCAGCGGAATCTTATAGCGCTCAATCAGATCTTCACGACCCGGTTTGATAAACCACGGCGTGTATTCAGCAAAGTGTTCCGACGACTCGGTGACGAAATACCCCAATTTTTTGAACATTTCATAACGCACAATGTTCTGGCAGCGAGTATTGCCGTGGATATTCGGTTTCGGGACCAGTCCTGCTTCATAAGCTGCCAGCAGTTCCGGATAGAGATCGACATAGGTCCCATCAGCCGTTTTACGCTCCAGTTGCAGATAAAACGCCATATGGTTGATCCCGGCGCTGCGATAGCGCAAAAAAGTAGGGTCGATATCCAAATCACGGGCCAGCTCCTCCGCCGTTCCCTGCACCGAATGACATAACCCAACCTGTTTAATATGCGGATAGCGTGCATACATTGCCCAGGTGTTCATCGCCATGGGATTAACATAATTAAGCAGGGTGGCATGCGGGCAGACGTCAGTCATATCCTCACAAATCTGCCATAAATGCGGAATCGTACGCAGTGCGCGCATAATGCCACCAGGCCCCAACGTGTCGGCTATCGTTTGTTCCAGACCGTGGCGCTTACACACGGAAAAATCGGTCACGGTACACGGCTCGTAACCGCCGATCTGGAAGGCGACAATTACAAAATCGGCATCCTGCAATGCCGCTTTTTGATCGGTATAACAAGTTATCTGGCCGCAAGCGCCAGCCGAGTCCATCAGCTTACGCACCACAATATGCGACTCTTCCAGGCGGACGGCATCGATATCCATTAAAGCAATATGCGCGGATTTCAGCGCATCGCGGTGAAAGACATCTCCGAGAATATTCTTCACGAAAATCGTCGATCCCGCGCCGATAAAAGTAATTTTGGGTGCAGACATCATGACTCTCCAGAGCGTGGGGTGATGAACGTCATGGTGGCATGAGGATGCGAGAAAAACGTCCGGCTTCTGCACTGAGTACTCCCAAAAACTCAGTTCGCCTTTTCGCCCGGATGAAAACTGAGTTTCTGGGACAATTTTTACCAAAAAGCAGAGTATCCGGGTTCAAAAAAGCACACTACCCGGTAATGGTGACCTGATTTGCGCGCCGATTCGCAGTCTTATCCGCTGAAAAATGGCATGATTCTGAACAATCAGGAACTGGAGCTACCATGACCACGCCGCCAATCTCAGCGCTTCCCCCCGATCCGCACATGTGCAACAGCGATGAAAAACAAACCCGTAGCCCACTGTCGCTGTACTCGGAATATCAACGTCTCGATATCGAACTACGTGCGCCGCACGCCATGACCACCAGCCACTGGCATGGACAGGTGGAGGTTAACGTACCGTTCGACGGCGATGTGGAATACCTGATCAATAACGAAGTGGTGCAGATAAAACAGGGCCATATCACCCTGTTTTGGGCCTGTACGCCGCACCAGTTAATACGACCTGGTGCCTGCCAGAACATGGCTATCTTTAATTTACCCATGCACCTGTTTCTCTCCTGGCCGCTGGACCGTGAACTGATCAACCACGTCACTCATGGTATGGTCATCAAATCACAAGCCTCTCAGCAACTGAGCACCTTTGAAGTTCAGCGCTGGCAACAGGAGCTGAGCAGCCCGAACGAACAAATTCGCCAGCTTGCCATCGATGAAATTAGCCTGATGCTCAAGCGGTTTAGCCTCTCCGGCTGGCAGCCAATCCTGGTCAATAAAACCGCGGGCACGCACAAAAACAGCGTTTCACGCCACGCGCAGTTTTACGTGAGTCAAATGCTTAGTTTTATTGCCGACAACTACGATCAGGCGCTCACCATCAACGATGTTGCGGATCACGTGAAGCTCAACCCCAATTATGCGATGGGGATTTTCCAGCGCGTGATGCAACTCACCATGAAGCAGTACATTACCGCGATGCGTATCAACCACGTTCGCGCATTACTGAGCGACACCGACAAAACCATTCTGGACGTCGCCCTGACCGCCGGGTTTCGCTCCAGCAGTCGTTTTTACGATACTTTCAGCAAATTTGTCGGCATGTCACCACAGCAGTACCGCAAACTGAGCCAGCAACATCGACAATCGATGGCCGGTTAAGCGCCGGATGGCGCAAACACATGCCCACTGACAGCACTTCCCATCAGGCAATATCAGTATCAGCCAAAAAAATAATTCCCCTGTCGATAAACAGTGCCGAAAAACTGCCTTCGTTCAATACCAATTGATTGTTTATAAAGGAATAAAAACAAAATAAGCTCATTTCTCGACCACTTTACAGCCCAATTCGTCAGGATAATACTTGCCTGCGTCACATTCATACGGTGTGTCTGCAATCCATACATTGCAACCTCTCCACTACCGGGTAAAAGATGATGAAAGTATTAATTGTTGAAAGTGAGTTTCTGCATCAGGACACCTGGGTTGGTAGCGCTGTCGAGCGTCTGGCTGATGCCTTAAGTCGCCAAAATGTTACCGTCATTAAGTCCACCTCATTCGACGATGGCTATGCCATCCTCGCGGCAAATGAAGCCATTGATTGCCTGATGTTCAGCTATCAAATGGAACAACAAGATGAACACCTGAATGTCAGGCAATTGATCGGCAAGCTCCACGAACGCCAGCAAAACGTCCCCGTTTTCCTGCTGGGCGATCGGGAAAAAGCCACTGCATCGCTGGATCGCGATCTGCTGGAGCTTGTCGATGAATTCGCCTGGATTCTCGAAGATACCGCTGACTTTATCGCCGGGCGCGCCGTTGCCGCGATGACCCGTTATCGCCAACAACTGTTACCGCCGCTGTTCAGCGCGCTGATGAAATACAGTGACATCCACGAATATTCCTGGGCAGCCCCTGGTCATCAGGGCGGCGTGGGATTTACTAAAACGCCGGCCGGTCGTTTCTATCATGACTACTACGGTGAAAACCTATTCCGTAGCGACATGGGTATTGAACGCGCGTCACTGGGTTCGCTGCTTGACCATACTGGCGCGTTTGGTGAAAGCGAAAAATATGCCGCGCGTGTCTTCGGCGCTGATCGTTCATGGTCCGTGGTGGTCGGTACTTCTGGCTCTAACCGCACCATCATGCAGGCATGCATGACTGATAACGATGTGGTAGTGCTGGACCGTAACTGCCATAAATCCATTGAACAAGGGCTCATTCTTACCGGGGCAAAACCGGTGTACATGGTGCCAAGCCGCAACCGCTACGGCATTATCGGGCCTATCTACCCGCAGGAGATGCAACCTGAAACATTGCAGAAAAAAATCAGCGAAAGCCCGCTGACGAAAGACAAAATCGGACAGAAACCGTCATACAGCGTTGTAACCAACTGCACCTATGACGGCGTCTGCTACAACGCAAAAGAGGCGCAGGATCTGTTAGCCCAGACCAGCGATCGCATTCATTTCGATGAAGCCTGGTACGGCTATGCGCGTTTCAACCCGATTTATGCCGATCACTACGCTATGCGTGGTGCACCTGGCGACCATAGCGGCCCAACCGTTTTTGCCACCCACTCGACCCATAAGTTGTTGAATGCGCTCTCTCAGGCATCTTACATTCACGTCCGTGAAGGTCGTGGAGCGGTAAATTTCTCCCGCTTTAACCAGGCGTACATGATGCATGCCACCACGTCTCCGCTGTATGCCATCTGTGCATCAAACGACGTGGCAGTTTCCATGATGGACGGTAACAGTGGCCTGTCGCTCACCCAGGAAGTGATCGATGAAGCCGTCGATTTCCGTCAGGCGATGGCACGGTTGTACAAAGAGTTCACGGCTGAGGGCGACTGGTTTTTCAAACCGTGGAACAAAGAGGTGGTTACCGATCCGCAAACCGGAAAAACCTATGACTTTGCGGATGCCCCCACTCAACTCCTGACGACCGATCAGAACTGCTGGGTAATGCGTCCTGGTGAATCCTGGCATGGGTTTAAAGACCTGCCAGATAACTGGAGCATGCTGGACCCCATTAAAGTCAGTATTCTGGCTCCAGGTATGGGTGATGATGGTGAACTGGAACAGACCGGTGTTCCGGCGGCGCTGGTTACCGCCTGGCTTGGCCGCCACGGCATCGTACCGACCCGTACCACCGATTTCCAGATTATGTTCTTGTTCTCTATGGGGATCACCCGTGGTAAATGGGGCACGCTGATTAACACGCTGTGCTCTTTCAAACATCACTACGATGCCAATACCCCGCTCTCACAGGTGATGCCGGAACTGGTAGAGGAACATCCTGACACTTACGCAAACATGGGTATTCACGATTTGGGCGACACCATGTTCGCCTGGCTGAAAGAAAATAACCCAGGTAGCCGACTCAATGCGGCCTACTCCGGCCTGCCTGTTGCTGAAATGACCCCGCGTGAAGCCTATAACGCGATAGTCAGCGATAACGTTGAGATGGTAGCTATTGAAAATCTGCCGGGCCGTATCGCAGCTAACTCCGTCATTCCTTACCCACCAGGAATTCCGATGCTGCTGTCCGGGGAAAACTTTGGCGATGCCAACAGCCCGCAGATTAGTTATCTACGTTCGTTGCAATCCTGGGATCATCACTTCCCTGGCTTTGAACATGAAACCGAAGGAACGGAAATTATTGACGGTGTGTATCACGTCATGTGCGTGAAAGCCTAATGTCGCTTTTTAGATAGTCTATTTTTTATAAGGTTGACGTGTGATGGTTGAGTAATTCCTGAGTATTGCTGCAAAACAATAACATTGTCATACCTTTTGCGCGGGACCACCCCGCGCTTTTTTATACGCAAATAGTACGTTGCCACTTGCGTAAAAAATTATGTACATGCCAAGAAACCCTACAGATATTGTAATTACTAAAAATCACGCTATTTTATCGCCTGTCTTGATTCATCATACAATTTTTTTAGCCGCTATTACTCAGCAGGTGCTGAGTTACGGTATTTGATGTTCATATTCCGGGAGTTTGGGTATGAGGCTTTGCAGCAAAGAAGCTTGTGTTGTTGTATTAACGGAGAAAGATGTTTGGTTAAGGATTAACGGTAAAGAAGCTATCAGTTTAAAAGCTAACCACATGGCTCTGGTGGCGTGTGATAATAATATTATCGACTTCTCTTCACTTAATAACGCACTGGTCGTACATATCAGTCGCGATGTCATTAAAGACTATCTACGATTTTTAAATAAAGATCTTTCACAGATCCCTCTCTGGCAACGTAGCGCCAACCCAGTGATGACCGCCGTCTGCCTGACGCCGGATGTCTTTCGGGTTGCCGCTCAACACAGCGTAATGGAAACGCAAAACGAAGGCGAAAATGAGCGTACTCGCTCACTACTGTTCACCGTATTATCGCGTTTTCTCGACAGCAAAAAGTTTATCTCCCTGCTTATGCATATGTTACGCAATCGCATCAGCGACAGCGTTTACCACATCATTGAGAGCGATATTCATAAAGACTGGAATTTAAGCATGGTCGCCAGTTGCTTATGTCTGAGTCCCAGTTTGTTAAAGAAAAAGCTCAAAAATGAAAATACAAGTTACAGTCAAATAATAACCACGTGTCGTATGCGTTATGCCGTCAATCAATTAATGATGGACGGGAAAAACATTTCACAGGTATCTCAGCTGTGCGGATATAACAGTACTTCATACTTTATCTCCGTATTCAAAGAGTTCTATGGAATGACGCCACTGCATTATGTCAGTCAACATCGGGAACCCTCCGCTGCCTGATTTTTGATCATTTAGCGATGAGCCATAATAATATCAGCATTGGCGATACCCCTGTTCCGCCATCATAAAATAGTCTTCTGAAGAGGTATGATGTGACGTCATTTATCCTTATCAGGAGTTAAAAAATATGTCGACGGATGCTGATGCTCACAAAGTGGGCTTAATCCCCGTCACCCTTATGGTGTCGGGGAATATTATGGGTTCCGGTGTATTCCTGCTACCCGCAAACCTGGCGTCAACTGGCGGGATTGCAATCTACGGATGGTTGGTCACTATTATCGGTGCCCTGGCACTGTCGATGGTGTACGCCAAAATGTCGTCCTTAGACTCCAGTCCCGGTGGTTCTTACGCTTATGCACGCCGCTGCTTCGGTCCCTTTTTAGGTTACCAGACTAACGTCCTGTACTGGTTGGCCTGCTGGATTGGTAACATCGCCATGGTCGTTATTGGTGTGGGTTACCTGAGCTATTTCTTCCCCATTTTAAAAGATCCGCTGGTCCTGACGCTCACTTGTGTCGTTGTACTGTGGATCTTCGTCTTGCTGAATATTGTCGGTCCAAAAATGATCACTCGCGTGCAGGCCGTTGCGACGGTACTGGCGCTGGTACCGATCGTCGGGATTGCCGTCTTCGGCTGGTTCTGGTTCCGCGGTGAAACCTATATGGCAGCCTGGAACGTCAGCGGAATGAATACCTTCGGCGCAATCCAAAGCACCTTAAACGTAACCTTATGGTCGTTCATTGGGGTTGAAAGCGCCTCTGTTGCCGCCGGTGTGGTTAAAAACCCGAAACGTAACGTCCCTATTGCCACCATTGGCGGGGTACTGATTGCCGCCGTCTGCTACGTTCTCTCAACCACGGCGATTATGGGTATGATCCCTAACGCTGCGCTGCGCGTGTCAGCCTCACCGTTTGGTGATGCTGCACGTATGGCACTGGGTGATACCGCTGGTGCCATTGTCTCCTTCTGTGCAGCAGCTGGGTGCCTTGGCTCACTGGGGGGTTGGACACTGTTGGCCGGCCAGACCGCAAAAGCGGCAGCCGATGACGGCCTGTTCCCACCGATTTTCGCTCGCGTCAACAAAGCGGGGACACCAGTTGCCGGGCTCATTATCGTCGGGATCCTGATGACCCTCTTCCAGTTCAGCAGCATGTCGCCAAACGCCGCAAAAGAATTTGGTCTGGTCTCTTCCGTCTCAGTTATCTTCACGCTGGTGCCTTATCTGTACACCTGTGCCGCTTTGCTGCTGCTGGGACACGGTCACTTTGGTAAAGCGCGTCCGATGTACTTACTGGTGACCTTCGTGGCATTTGTCTACTGCATCTGGGCAGTGGTAGGTTCTGGTGCCAAAGAAGTGATGTGGTCGTTCGTGATGTTGATGGTAATCACCGCGCTGTATGCGCTCAATTACAACCGGATCCATAAAAACCCGTATCCTCTGGATGCCCCGACCAACAATAATTAATGCCTGTAAGCGTCGTTGCCCGATGACATAAGCGCATCGGGCCTACGCATCACACACCCCACCAGTACCTGCTAACATTAAGAACTTAATGTTGGCTTAATTTTACTTTGAGAGGATCCGCTCCACTTAGTCGATGGAACCCCCTTAATGTTAAAGCTCCTGTTTAAAAGACCGACTCTCGGGCAAATCAGCTGGCTATTGCTGATCTCATTTTATCTTGCGACCTTCCTGAACATCGCGTTCTACAAACAGGTACTGCAAGACCTTCCGCTGGATTCACTGCGCAACATCCTGGTGTTCTTATCGATGCCGGTTGTCGCGTTCAGCGTCATGAATATCGTGCTCACGCTGGCCTCCTTCCTGTGGCTTAACCGCTTGGTCGCGTGCATCTTCATTTTGGTCGGGGCGTCCGCCCAGTATTTCATCATGACCTACGGCATCATCATCGACCGCTCGATGATCGCCAACATGATGGATACCACACCGGCTGAAACCTTCGCCCTCATGACACCGCAAATGCTCCTGACGCTGGGACTGAGCGGCATTCTGGCCGCCATCGTTGCCTGCTGGGTAAGAATCAAACCCATTACGCCTGCGCTGCGCAGCGTGTTGTATCGCGCTGCGAATATCCTGATATCGGCACTGCTTATCGTGCTGGTCGCCGCCTTCTTCTATAAAGATTACGCGTCGCTGTTTCGTAATAACAAAGAGCTGGTTAAGTCCCTCAGCCCGTCCAACAGCATCGTGGCAACGTCATCCTGGTATTCACACCAGAGGCTGGCCAACCTGCCGCTGGTACGTATTGGCGAAGATGCGCATCGCAATCCAGAAATGGTGAAAGGAAAACGTAAGAACCTCACTATTGTGGTGCTCGGTGAAACGTCACGCGGCGACAACTTCTCTCTGTCCGGTTATTCACGTCAGACCAATCCGTTGCTGGAAAAAGATGATGTCGTTTATTTCCCGCGTACAACATCCTGCGGTACAGCGACAGCTGTTTCCGTACCCTGCATGTTCTCCGACATGCCACGAGCGCACTACGATGAAGAGCTGGCCCACCATCAGGAAGGCGTACTCGATATCATCCAGCGGGCGGGAATTAATGTTCTGTGGAATGATAACGACGGCGGCTGTAAAGGTGCCTGTGACCGTGTACCGCATCAGGATATGACTGCACTGAACCTACCAGGACAATGTATTAACGGTGAATGCTATGATGAAGTTCTGTTCCACGGGCTGGAAGAGTACATTAATAACCTGAAGGGCGACGGCGTGATCGTGCTGCACACCATCGGTAGCCATGGTCCAACCTATTACAACCGTTATCCGCCACAGTTTAAGAAATTTACCCCAACCTGCGATACCAACGAAATTCAAACTTGTTCGCAGCAACAACTGGTGAATACCTACGACAATACCATCCTGTACATTGACTATATTGTTGATAAAGCGATCAATATACTGAAAGCACATCAGGACAATTTCACCACCAGTCTGGTTTATCTTTCCGATCACGGTGAATCCTTAGGAGAAAACGGCGTCTACTTGCACGGTCTGCCATATTCGATTGCACCTGACACACAAAAACATGTACCGATGCTATTGTGGCTTTCAGAGGACTATCAGCAACGCTACCAGGTTTCTCAAACATGTTTGCAGAAACGGGCCAGCTCAGAAGATTTCTCACAGGATAATCTGTTCTCAACCCTGCTGGGATTAACGGGCGTACAAACCAAGTATTACCAGTCAGCAGATGATATTCTGCACCCATGCAAGGGAGGCTAACCGAATGAAAATTCTGATTGTTGAAGACGATACGCTGTTACTACAGGGGCTGATACTTGCCGCACAAACGGAAGGCTACGCCTGCGATGGCGTGTCAACAGCCCGTGCCGCCGAACATTGCCTGGAAACGGGCCATTACAGTCTTGTCGTTCTGGATTTAGGTTTGCCGGATGAGGATGGCCTGCATTTTCTGACCCGCATCAGGCAGAAAAAATATACCGTTCCGGTCCTGATCCTGACCGCCCGCGACACCGTGAAAGACCGCATCACCGGGCTGGACGTCGGCGCGGATGACTATCTGGTCAAACCGTTCGCGCTGGAAGAACTGCATGCCCGCATTCGGGCGCTGTTGCGCCGGCATAACAATCAGGGTGAAAGTGAGATTATCATTGGCAACCTGACATTGAATATCGGCCGCCGCCAGGTGTGGATGGATGGACAAGAAATTGTCTTAACGCCAAAAGAGTATGCGCTATTGTCGCGGCTGATGCTCAAAGCGGGGAGCCCGGTACACCGGGAAATTCTGTATAACGACATCTACAGCTGGGATAACGAACCGTCGACCAATACGCTGGAAGTCCACATCCATAACTTGCGCGATAAAGTGGGAAAATCACGCATTCGCACGGTTCGAGGTTTTGGCTACATGCTGGCCGCTACTGAGGAAAGCTAAGTGAATTTGATGCGTTTTCTAAAACAACCGCTCCCGCTTCGCCAGCGTTTAATGCTGACGATCGGCCTGATTCTGCTGGTCTTCCAGCTGATTAGCACCTTCTGGTTGTGGCACGAAAGCACCGAGCAAATACAGCTGTTCGAACAGGCGTTACGCGAAAACCGTAACAACGATCGCCATATCATGCATGAGATCCGTGAGGCTATCGCCAGCCTAATCGTCCCCGGCATTTTTATGGTCAGCCTGACGCTCATTATTTGCTATCAGGCGGTGCGGCGCATTACCCGTCCTCTTGCCGACCTCCAACAGGAGTTAGAAACCCGCACAGCGGATAATCTGGCTCCCATTAATATCCGTAGCTCCACCATTGAGATACAGGCGGTAGTGACGGCACTCAATCAGTTGGTTACGCGGCTAACAACCACTATCGACAACGAGCGTCTGTTTACTGCCGACGTTGCCCATGAGCTACGAACGCCACTATCCGGCGTTCGTCTGCATCTGGAATTGCTCTCAAAAACCCACAATGTTGACGTTACGCCGCTCATCACCCGTCTCGACCAAATGATGGACAGCGTGTCGCAGCTGTTGCAACTCGCCCGTGTGGGTCAGTCGTTTTCGGCCGGAAATTACCAGCATGTTAAGCTGCTGGAGGACGTCATACTGCCCTCCTACGATGAGCTCAGCACCATGCTGGACCAGCGACAACAAACGTTGCTCCTACCGGCAAGTGCAGAGGATGTCATCGTACGCGGTGACGCCACGCTGTTGCGGATGTTGTTGCGAAATCTGGTAGAAAACGCCCACCGTTACAGCCCGGAAGGTACCAACATTACGATTGACCTTAACGCGGAACAAAATGCAATTCTGGCCGTTGAGGATGAGGGGCCAGGCATTGATGAAAGTAAATGCGGGGAGTTAAGCAAAGCGTTTGTACGCATGGACAGCCGTTTCGGCGGCATTGGGCTGGGATTGAGTATTGTCAGTCGAATTACCCAACTTCATCGCGGGCAGTTCTTTTTACAAAACCGCCCAGGAGCTAGTGGTACTCGCGCCTGGGTGGTACTGGAGAAAGATCAGTAAGAGCTCACCCACACGTACAAAAAGCTGCTCACAATCAGTACGCTGCATACGGTGGTCAAACTTTCATAAATACGGGTTTTCATGACACTCTCCTCCGATAATCTGGAGGAGAGTTTGCCTTACGGAGATTAAGCCAACCTTAAGGCCACGCGCCGGATGGCGGCTGACGCCTTATCCGGCCTACAAAGTACAATGCTACCCATAGACCTGATAAACGTAGTGCCGACAGGCAATAACACGAATACTCTGGCTATGCGCCGGATGGCGGCTGACGCCTTATCCGGCCTACAAAGTACAATGCTACCCGTCGGCCTGATAAACGTAGTGCCGACAGGCAATGACTCGAATACTCTGGCTATGCGCCGGATGGCGGCTGACGCCTTATCCGGCCTACAAAGTACAATGCTACCCGTAGGCCTGATAAACGTAGTGCCATCAGGCAATGACTCGAATACTCTGGCTATGCTCCGGATGGCGGCTGACACCTTATCCGGCCTACAAAGTACAATGCTACCTGTAGGCCTGATAAACGTAGTGCCGACAGGCAATGACTCGAATACTCTGGCTATGCGCCGGATGGCGGCTGACGCCTTATCCGGCCTACAAAGCACAATGCTACCCGTAGGCCTGATAAACGTAGTGCCATCAGGCAATGACTCGAATACTCTGGCTATGCGCCGGATGGCGGCTGACGCCTTATCCGGCCTACAAAGCACAATGCTACCCGTAGGCCTGATAAACGTAGTGCCATCAGGCAATGACATCATTACTCATCAATACGCGGATGCTGCTGGACCAGGCGCGAACGCTTAATCTGTAGCTCAGCAATTTCCTGATCGATGTCTTCGATTTTTTGCTCAATGTTATCGTAGTGCTCACCGAGAATTTCTTTCGCTTCCTGAATATCCGAAGCGGCAGGTGTCGCCCCTTTCAGCGGCTGATTGGCGGTCTCTTTCATGGTCACACCGGTAATTAAACCAATCACCGCAATCACCATCAGATAGTAAGCAGGCATCATCAGATTCTGCGAACTTTCCACCAGCCAGGCGGCCAGCGTCGGCGTCAGACCTGCAACCAGTACCGAGATGTTAAACGCGGCGGCCAGCGCACTGTAACGAATATGTGTCGGGAACATCGCGGGTAACGTTGATGCCATTACCCCGGTGAAGCAGTTGAGGATCACCGCCAGCATCAGCAACCCGGCGAAAATCAGGCCAATGACATTGCTGTTAATCAGAATAAATGCCGGGATTGCCAGCACAAACAGTGCAATACTGCCCATGATCACAAATGGACGACGCCCGAAACGGTCACTCAGCAGGCCCATCACCGGCTGCACAAACAGCATACCAATCATAATGGCGATAATAATCAGCACACCGTGATCTTCAGAGTAGTGCAGGTTATGCGACAGGTAGCTCGGCATATAGGTGAGCAGCATGTAGTAGGTGACGTTGGTCGCAATCACCAGACCGATGCACGCCAGCAGGCTGCGCCAGTGTTTAGTCGCAATTTCTTTAAACGAAATCTTCGGTCCTTCCTGCAGACCCTGACGATCACCCTGCTCCAGCTTGTCGACATGCTGTTGAAATGCAGGCGTTTCTTCCAGAGCATGACGCAGATACAGACCAATCAACCCTAACGGTAGTGCCAGGAAGAACGGAATACGCCAACCCCATTCAAGGAAGTTGTCTTCACCGACGACAGTCGAGATCAAGACGACTACACCGGCACCCAGCACAAACCCGGCAATAGAGCCGAAGTCCAGCCAACTGCCCATAAATCCACGCTTACGATCCGGGGAATACTCTGCGACAAAAATCGACGCGCCGGTATACTCCCCACCGACCGAAAAGCCCTGTGCCATCTTACACAGCAACAGCAGGATCGGTGCCCAGATACCAATAGACGCATACGAAGGGATCAACCCAATACAGAAGGTACTGATCGACATAATCACAATCGTGATAGCCAGGATCTTTTGGCGACCGTATTTATCGCCGAGCATACCGAAGAACAATCCGCCAAGCGGTCGAATCAGAAAGGGAACGGAGAAGGTAGCGAGTGCAGCAACCATCTGCACGCTGGGGTCAGCCCCCGGGAAGAACACTTTACCTAATGCGTAAGCAACAAACCCATAAACACCAAAATCAAACCACTCCATTGCATTACCGAGTGACGCTGCGGTAATGGCTTTTCGCAGTTTTCCGTCATCAATAATGGTGACGTCGCGAAGCGTAATTGGCTTTATTTTTTTCCTTTTTAGCATACCAGTCCTCATAGACTTAGCCCTGTCGCGCTACAGATCGAGTCTCCCAACGCCGTATGCGCTAAGGTCATCGCCGAGCGGGGATTGCACAGGCGCAATCCCTGTAACAAGCGTAGCAGGTTTACTTACACTGACTGATAATGAGCAGTACAACCGAACCTGTTGACGCCTGATTGGGCGGTTAATGACCTCTTTACCCTAACAGTGTTTAAATGTGTGATCAACTTCACACATAGTTTTTCATTTCGTCAACCTGCGTAAATAAGGTCATTCTCAGTCATCTTTTTTACATGAAATGCTTGCGATTTATAGGCAATTAATTACAAGAATAAATCGCTTGGTTTCATCAACAATCACAGAAGTCACTATTATTCTGCTAGCAAAAAATTCACCTAATCCCTTCACAAAAAGATCACAGGTTTTTTAATAATCGGAACCTGTAATGATCTTTGCTCAGAATATGTGATGAAGATAACTAAAACATCGTTTTATTTTGATTGAATCAATGTTCCTGTGAATGCAAACTAATTCCAGACGCAATATCCCTGGGAGCAGTAGCACGCTCAACGTATGCCGCGTTAGATTTTATAAAACAAAGAGATAGCCGTTTTCTCTGTTAAAACTCACAAGTAACCTTTTGAATTTAAATAATTTTTACTTTCTTGCGCGTTTATAACCTGCGACAAGACATGAGGACGTTTATGAAAATTAAAGCCACGATTGAACGCATCCCCGGCGGAATGATGTTGATTCCTCTGTTATTAGGCGCAGTGTTAAATACGTTAGCTCCGGATACGGGCGCGTATTTCGGTTCATTTACCAAAGGTATGATCAGCGGGACAGTTCCGATTCTGGCAGTGTGGTTTTTTTGTATCGGTGCATCAATTGATTTGCGAGCAACCGGTACGGTATTACGCAAGTCAGGTACATTGGTATTAACCAAAATAGCCGTAGCCTGGGCAGTGGCAATGATTGCCGCTTCATTTATTCCTGATACTGGCATTCAAACCGGGTTCTTTGCAGGTCTTTCCGTACTGGCAATTGTCTCAGCAATGGACATGACCAACGGGGGTTTGTACGCCAGCCTGATGAACCAGTATGGTACGAAAGAAGAGTCTGGCGCATTTGTTTTGATGTCTCTGGAGTCCGGTCCGTTAATGACCATGGTCATTCTGGGTTCTGCCGGCCTGGCCTCCTTTGAGCCACACCATTTCATCGGCGCGGTCCTGCCGTTCCTGATTGGCTTTACACTGGGCAACCTGGATCACGACCTGCGAACCTTCTTTAGCAAAGCGACACCGGTACTGATTCCATTCTTCGGCTTCGCACTGGGTAACACCATTAACCTGAGCGTCATCGTTGATACCGGTCTGCTGGGTATCCTGCTGGGTGTGGCCGTCATCGTTATCACCGGTATCCCACTGATTATTGCTGACCGCGTTATTGGCGGCGGGAACGGTACGGCGGGTGTCGCCGCCTCTTCTGCAGCTGGCGCTGCAGTGGCGAACCCAGTCATCATCGCCCAGATTAACCCGGCATTTGAACCGGTTGCCGCTTCGGCAACGGCTCTGGTCGCTGCCAGCGTGATAGTGACTGCGATTCTGGTGCCAATTATCACGGCACTGTACGCCAAACGTTTTAACAAGGAACATGTTGCCAACAATACGGCAGCCACCCCGGCAGACTCTCTGCACCACTAAGTCGGGCTACACATCATTCGCCGTCCCTGCTCAGTGATTCAGAGAGGGACGGTGCAAAAATCTCCTCAACCATCGCATCAACCAGTCGCTTTGCCGAACACAGTCTCGGCATCCCCAACGCCACATTCTGCCAACGCTGCGTCACCGACCAGCTCACCGGATGGCGCTGTGCATCACACCAGTCACCCAGCCAACTCAGCAGATCGTTATGTTCGCTCGAACCCCCAACAGCAGGTGAACTCAGCCATTGATGGTAATAATGGCGCGTAGTAGGTGCCGCATTCACGCTGTGTGCCAGTGTCTGGGCAGCCATCGTGCGTAAATTGTCTTTTAGCATCGACACAACATCGGCATTCGCCAGCCGACAGGCATCACCAAAGGCACCCCAGCGCAGCTCCTCTAGCGCAACAAAGCAGCGTCCGGGTAATGACCAGCCGTCATACGCCCCAGCCCGCCAGCGAGTAAAAATCTGTTCACTGTGTTCGCCTGCCTGCACGGTCAGCCCACGTTGCGTCAGCGCTTTCTCTTTATATGCACTACGTTGGGCAAACCCGTCAGCCAGTGAAATTAATTGCTGCATCACGCCGGGAGTTGATTGTCCGCGTGGCTGTTCAGTTTGTTGTAAGAGCACCAGTCGCTCGGCAATACGTACCAGCGCCAGGTGGCCAGGATCGATAGTGCCAGCCAGCTTTTCCACCAGCTTAAGGCGCATCACCAGGTGTTCGCTGGATACCCCTGCCATCACCCACGCCCGCAGCTGCGTCTGGGATAACACTTCCTGCGTCAGGCGCGCACGCAACCGCTGCTGCTGCTGCAGAAAACCGCCGGAACGTTTGGTTTCATCTCCCTGAACCAGATCGACCATAAACTTCGGGTAGACGCACTCCAGCGTCCGCCCAGGGCCTTCCAGTAACACGTTAGTCATGTATGCTCGGTTGCAAAAAGGGTGTGGATATCGTCACGCAGCAAGCGGGAATCTTCATAAATCCATGCCGCCGTCGTAATACGATGCTGCAATTGTTCATTCATTGCGTTCACCGCCGATTCATTTTGCTGGCGCAGAGTCAGACTCTCGCGCAGGCTCGCCTGCAATTGTGTCAGACACAGTGAAAAATCAGCAAAAAACGTGGCCATGCCTGCCGTAACGGAAATATCGACCTGAGCAACTAAAGCTTTACGAATTTGTTGGCAAAACTGAGTGACATAATGGACAAGGTTCTTGTGCAACGCGCCCATATCAATGAGATAACGCGTTTTTGTTTCGACGTAATCATTCCATCCCCAGTTTGGTTGATTCAACCAACGTGAGAATGTGTCACGTACAACACCGCCGGTAGACGGGGCATTATCCGCCGGGATATCCTGTTCAATAGCCTCGTTAAACAACTGACGTGTATTGAAATTAAACATCGACGCATGAAAGGCTGGAAAACGGATCCGCGCCCGAAATCCGGCATGGTTCAGATCCTCTTTCACCCGTTGTTCAATAGGCCGCATAGCATCATTCAGCGCCCGGGATAACGTCGATTCGAGCTCCTCAAAACGCAGCGCCAGGTCCCGACTGATACTCTCCTGCGCCGCCAGCAGAACAACCTCACAGGAGGAGCGAATTTTATCTAACACAATTTTCGCTTGCCCCTCGTCATGCAATACCAGCATATCACCGGCCATTTCCGCCGTCGCAATGGCAGCGCCCATGCCATGTTGTGACATCATCAGCACGTTTTCTTTAACAAAGAACGTATTAATACCGCACAGAATCTCGGTCTGCTGCTGATTGAGATAGCCGGCAGCAGCCTCCAGTGCCAGTTCAACCTCGTGACTGACCTCATCACCCACCCGCGCCTGGCTTATCTGCAACTGTTGCATGTCATCTTCAATATGCGCGATGTTCATCCGCAACTGCTCATAGGCTACGGTTAAGCCGTGAGCGCGAAATTCCAGATATTCGTGTGCGCTTTGCGAATAGTTCAATAGCTTGTGTGATGCCGAGCGGAGCGCGTACAGTGAAGCATTAGCATAGGCTGCATGGATCACTTTCTGAATCGGTTGTTCAAACAGTGAGTCTTCCCAAAGCAGATCGGCGGCATGGCGAATATGTTCTTTATCATCAAGATCGGTGGTACGCCAGCGCCTGCCGAGTGCCGCTTCGGCAAAGTCCTGGACCCAGCGCTGCTCCTGATGATCCGGCAAACGCCCATTGTTCACGAGTTCATGACGTGCCCTGTTGGCCAGATATCCCCACATTGAGGAGACCGGATAAATACGTTCAGGCGTAATACCGCCTTTCATCAACGTGCCGGAAATTAGCGCCCGCACCTGCTCTTCATCATCGCTGTTGCGGTCTTTCTGATCGAATTTGTTAACCAGCGCGTACAGCGGCACTGATTTCCCGACCGCCATAATGGCCTGACGGACTTCCTCATCCGAAATCGACTTCAGTTGGGTATAATCCATCACCGCCAGTACCGCTGATGCCCGGGCCAGCTGTTCATTGAGCATTTGCTGTAAGTGTGGCTGCCCGGCCTCATTCGGCCCGGGAGTATCCAGCAGCGTCAATTGTCCCGGATAACTTGCCAGCCCGGCCAGATGCACGAACTCAACCTCAATAACCGGAATATGCTCAATTGCAGCATAGGCGGCAAACGGAAACTCCACCTCCAGCGCTTTAGACAAACGCACCAGATCGTTCAGGCTCTTGAGAAAATGGAAAATGGGTTGTGCGCCAAGATAATACCGTTCAAATGCCACGCCATTTTCAATATGTTGAAGCAGGGCATTCATATCCTTATCTATTTCCAGCGTCTGAGCCAGACGCTGGCGGTCGCATTCCCGCACGCGCTGCTGTAATACTTTCATTAAGGCGTCAATTGGCGCGACATGCGAGAAATGCAGCACCGGCTCTTTCTGTCCCGGTGTATGGCGGATAAGGGTCGGTAACGCCGTCATAGGGCGATTACGATTAGGTAAAACCTCGGTTCCGACAATCGCGTTAATCGTCGTCGACTTTCCCGCCTTCATCGTACCGACAATAGCCAGAACCATTTCCAGACGGGTAATCTTTCGCAGTTCATTGTTGAGCGTTGCCTGCTGGACATCCATGCCACGAGCGCTGAAATGCAGGGGCTGAACAACCTGTCCGCTATGCTCTCCTTTTTTCAACATGACATCATTCGCCGAGGTCATTGGCAATTTTTGCAATTGCCTGAGATGTTCAAGAGAGAGCATCAGTAAGCGTTCAGCTTCCTGACTTAATTCATAAATTGTCTGTGTGTACATGGAAAATCTTTCCTTAACGCAAATAGCATTACTTTTATTTAGCCAAATCGTTTTATTTATAGATCTTCGGCTTTTATAAT
>NZ_JANEWL010000075.1:0-23896 GCF_028069815.1 Citrobacter sp. Awk 2 | reverse complement strand
AGCCTGTGTATATTACTCTGGCTCCTCACAACCTTAAAACGAAAACCTAGTTTACGTAAAGACAGTATTGACGCCATTATTCCGGCCTATAACGAAGGCCCTTGTCTGGCACAATCACTGGAAAACTTGTTATTAAATCCCTATTTTCATCGCGTCATATGTGTAAACGATGGCTCCACGGATGATACCGAAGCCATTATGCACAAGGTGAAAGAAAAATGGGGCGCTCGCCTGATTACCGTGACGCAAAAGAATACCGGGAAAGGTGGTGCCTTAATGAATGGATTAAACTATGCCACCTGTGAGCAGGTTTTTTTAAGCGATGCTGACACCTATGTCCCTCCTGATGGTGACGGTATGGGATTCATGTTAGCGGAAATAGAAAATGGCGCCGATGCCGTTGGCGGAATCCCCTCAACACATCTGTCTGGTGCAGGGTTGCTGCCACATATCCGTGCAACAGTAAAACTTCCGATGATCATCATGAAGCGGACATTACAGCAGTTGCTCGGCGGCGCACCTTTTATTATCAGCGGAGCCTGCGGCATGTTTCGTACTGACGTGCTGCGCAAATTTGGTTTTTCCGATCGAACCAAAGTGGAGGATCTCGATTTAACCTGGACCCTGGTCGCAAATGGTTATTGTATCCGTCAGGCAAACCGCTGCATTGTTTATCCTCAGGAGTGCAATACCCTGGGCGATGAATGGAAACGATGGCGGCGCTGGATCGTGGGCTATGCCGTTTGCATGCGTCTGCATAAGTCACTCATCCTCAGCAGATTCGGCATCTTCAGCATACTCCCCATGGTGCTGGTCGTGTTGTATGGCGTAGCAACCTATTTCATTACATGGCAGCACATCACGCTCACTATTGGCTCACATGCGATTGCGCTTTCCTTGTTTCCCATTATTTGGGTTGGAGTGGTTTGCTCAATTGGAGCATTTAGTGCCTGGTATCACCGATGCTGGAAACTTATTTTTCTTGCGCCCTTTTCTGTTTTTTATGTACTTCTGGCTTATTTAATTTGGATTGTATATGGATTTATTGCCTTTTTTACTGGACGTGAACCCCTACGTGACAAACCCACACGCTATACCGCGGTGGTGGATGCGCCAAACAATTACGCCCACCCAGCTACCCACGGTGGTGAAGAACTATCTAAAGCTTAGCGAACAGCATAATAAGTCAGTATCCATTGCACCTGGCGTTGTTATTGATGAAAGCGCGGGAGCCGTGACGATCGGTGCTGGCAGTAAAATTTGTCATGGTGCAGTTATTCAGGGGCCAGTCGTAATTGGAGCAGATTGCATTATTGGCAATTACGCCTTTATTCGACCAGGTTGCTTGATTGGCAATCAAGTACGTATTGGCTATGGCACCGAAATCAAAAACGCAGTATTGGAATCGACGGCCACCATCGGTCCCCAATGCTTTATTTCTGATTCGGTTATTGGCAAAGGTGCTTACCTGGGCGCACAGGTAAGAACCAGCAATCATCGCCTCGATGGTAAAACCGTGCATGTCAGGCTGGACGATGAAGACATTGATACCGGCTGCGAAAAATTAGGGTGTTATATCGGTCCCGGCGCGCGGCTTGGTGTTCAGGTCATTATTTTA
The DNA here is from genome assembly GCF_028069815.1 of Citrobacter sp. Awk 2. Lineage (NCBI taxonomy): Bacteria > Pseudomonadati > Pseudomonadota > Gammaproteobacteria > Enterobacterales > Enterobacteriaceae > Citrobacter > Citrobacter sp. Awk 2. The sequence goes on along the minus strand of NZ_JANEWL010000075.1, from coordinate 22,278 downwards.
CCAGGTCGATATATCGCAGCTGAAAGTACGATTGGCCCACGAATAACCATCGAGCAAAACCTGCCAAAAGGTAAATACATCCTCAAACAAGAGATCTCCTGTCTCGTAGGTGAAGAATAATGAAAAGGACTTTATTTGTATCGTTGATACTCGGCACGGCTTCTCTCCCGGCAAAAGCAACCGACCTGAAGCTGACAGCCGGATACGACTTTACTGATTATTCGGCAGGGCATGGCACCCGTAACGTCATGTTCAGCGAATTAAAGACGCAGATTGACAATGGTGCCGCGATTTTCAATATTTCCGAAGGCAGACGCGATTACGACAACGGTGAATCATGGAACGCGTTACGTGGCCGCGCGACCGTTTGGTATAACTGGAATCAGTGGTTATCAACAAAAACGGGTCTGGCAATTGCCGAAAACACCCCCGTTTTTGCCAGACGCGATGCTCAGCAGGATATCAGCGTAAAAGTTCTGCCTAAAACCGTGTTTACCTTTGGTTATCGCTATGCCAACTACTTTGACGATACGGACGTTAATGCTTTTTCAGGCGGAATATCGCTGTATACAGGGCCGTTTATCACCTCATGGCGTTATACGCATTACGATACCGAAGATGCAGGGGGAAGCTATAGCCACATCGTTTCACTGCGTCTGAACGACCTGAACGGTAAAGGAAATACGCAGCTCTGGCTAACCCGCGGAACGGGAGCCTATACCTATGACTGGTCACCTGACACAAAAAAAGGCAAGTTAAAAAGCATCAGCCTGCGTCGCAATCAGCCGCTGACCGAGCAATTAACTCTCGGTCTAACCCTCGGCAAACAATGGTATGACACGCCGGTTGAGAGCTATCACAGCCAGCAAATTCTCGCCGATCTCACCTGGCAGTTTTAAATCTCTCCCCCGCGATGGGGGAGAATCAACCCCCAATGAAATAGCCATTATCTCGGCCCTCACGCCGCCATCCGGCAATCAATGCCTGATGCGCTGCGCTTATCAGGCCTACACTCGCTATAACACCCGGCAAATTATTGCGATTTTGTTACATTCGTTACATAACTGCGCCTGGATGATTGCCAGCGTGGCGCTGGCAGGCATCATAGATATCCTTGTCAGGCAAGAGAGCAATATCATGATTCATGTTGTGCTGGTGGATGACCATGTGGTGGTGCGTTCCGGCTTTGCGCAATTACTCGGTCTTGAAGAGGATCTCGCCGTTATCGGCCAGTACAGCAGTGCGGCAGAGGCCTGGCCGGCATTACTGCGCGAGGACGTCAATGTCGCGGTCATGGATATCGCCATGCCGGATGAAAATGGTCTGAGTCTGCTAAAACGGCTCCGGGCGCAAAAACCCGGCTTTCGCGCCATTATTCTCAGTATTTATGACGCGCCGACGTTTGTACAAAGCGCGCTGGATGCCGGGGCCAGCGGTTATCTGACCAAACGCTGTGGACCGGAAGAGTTGGTACAGGCGGTGCGCTCAGTCGGCATGGGAGGCCATTACCTGTGCGCCGATGCGCTGCGGGCGTTACGCGGTGGTGAGCAACCTGCACAGGTGCTGGAGGTATTAACCCCGCGTGAACGCGAGGTGTTTGATCTGCTGGTCAAAGGTGACAGCGTGAAAGAGATCGCCTTTAAGCTCGACCTCAGCCATAAAACGGTCCACGTCCACCGCGCGAATGTGCTGGGCAAGCTGCAATGTCACAGCACCATCGATCTGGTGCATTTTGCTCTCGACCACCAGTTGCTGACGGGGCATTAATGTCTCGCTCTGCTCGCCACTGGGTTATCTCTCTGTTTATTCTGCTGGCATGGGGTTCGGGCTGGCTAATGCTGTGGACGTTAGGTTTTTACCTGACCCATAACGGTCAGCAGGCGGCATTATTTCTGCCGCACGGCGTGTATCTCGCGCTCTTGATCCTGCTGTCCCGCCACTACTGGCCCGCGCTGGTATTGCCGCCAGTGTTGATCCTGTTCTGGCTGCACAACGAACAGTTACTCAATGGTTATCTTCTGCTGGCCGCACCGCTGATAAGCCTGATACCGGCCAGTATCGGTCAGTCATACTGGCACCGCTTCCCGCTCTACTGGCAGCGGCTCACCTTGTTGCTGGCTGCCGTGACGGTCACGTCGCTGCTCAATACCACGCTGCTGTCTCCCTTTATTCAAAGCCCGGCGATGTTGATTGGGCTGGCATCGTTTACCGGTGGCGTGCTGCTCACCCCGTTTGTTTATCTGATCTACGAATTTCTGCGCCAGCAACACCGCTATCATTTACTCGGTCTGGATACGACCAATCCACCGCTGCGCACTTCACTTATCATCTGGTGCAGCCTGTTCTTTATTATTGGTATTGGCACGCAGATGGTGCTCTCGCCAGACATCGAACGCCTGCTGCTGATTGTTGTGTTCCTGCCCAACGTGGTGATGGCATGGAAATTCGGCTGGCAGGGCGGCGTTTTGTCCGGACTGCTCGGCAGTATGATGATCACCATCGCCCGCCAGATAGGCGTGGGATTTAGCAACCTCGTCGAACTGGAGATTTTCCTCGCCACCCAGGCGCTGCTGGGCATAGGGCTGGGAATCGCCATCAGCCGCCAGCAGCATCTGGCGCAAAACCTGCACCATTATCGCCAGCGTCTGGAAAGCGAACTGGCGGCCCGCCGCGCGTTAACTGAACAACTGATCCGCACGGAAGAAAACACGCGCAAAAGCCTGGCGCGGGAACTGCATGATGAAATTGGCCAGAACATTACCGCCATTCAAATTCAGTCTCAGTTGGTTAAACGTTCGCAGGGTCCTGAGCAAGCGCTCGACGCGGCGAACCAGATCAACGATCTTGCCCGGCGTATCCACCACTCGACCCGCCAATTACTGCGCCAGCTACGCCCGCCCGCGCTTGACGAGCTGTCTTTTAAAGATGCGCTACACCATCTGGTCAATGAATTTGCCTTTGCCGAACGGGGTATTCACTGCCGGTTTGATTACCGACTGGCAAATACGCCAGAAAATGAAACGGTACGCTTTACGCTGTACCGTCTGTTGCAGGAGTTGCTCAATAATGTCTGTAAACATGCCGATGCCAACGAGGTGTCGATTGCGCTGCGCCAACGGGATCGCTGCCTGTTGCTGGAAGTCACAGACAACGGCGTGGGCATTCTTCCTGAAAAAATTCCCGGCTTTGGTATCCAGGGGATGCGTGAACGGGTCAGCGCGCTCGGCGGCGAGCTGACCCTCGAGTCTCACCACGGCACGCGGGTAATTGTTAACCTGCCCACAAATTTGCAACAAACCGCCCTTTAACCAGGAAAAAGTCTTAGTCACTCCGGACTTTCTCTCATCCCCTTTTGCTTTCGCTTACCTATAGTCAGCACAAACGGAGACAGCTATGCATGCACGCTCAGCCAGCGAAACAGACCAACGTTATCGGGCACTACGTCCCCGGCTGCTGATGTGTATGGTGGTGGGATACGCCGCGTTTTACCTGACGCGCAAAAGCGTTAACTACGTGCTCCCGGCACTGCAAACGGATCTGGGACTGGATAAAAGTGATATCGGTCTGTTGGGATCGCTGTTTTACCTGACCTATGGTTTGTCGAAGTTTACCGCGGGACTCTGGCACGACAGCCATGGGCAGCGCGCATTTATGGGAATAGGCCTGTTCGCTACCGGCATCCTGAACGTGGTGTTCGCGTTTGGTGAATCGCTAACGCTGCTGCTGGCGGTCTGGACGCTCAACGGATTTTTTCAGGGCTGGGGCTGGCCGCCCTGCGCCCGCCTGCTGACCCACTGGTATTCGCGTAACGAACGCGGCTTCTGGTGGGGCTGCTGGAATATGTCAATCAACATCGGTGGGGCCATCATCCCACTGATTAGCGCCTTTGCCGCCCATTGGTGGGGATGGCAGGCAGCGATGCTGGCACCAGGGATCATCAGCATGGCATTAGGTATCTGGCTGACGCTGCAACTGAAAGGCACGCCCCGCGAAGAGGGACTCCCTACCGTTGGAGAATGGCGGCATGACCCGCTGGAACGTCGTCAGGAGCAGCAAAGCCCACCGATGGGGTTGTGGCAAATGTTACGCACCACCATGCTGAAGAATCCGATGATCTGGCTGCTGGGGGTGTCGTATGTGCTGGTGTATTTGATCCGCATCGCGCTCAACGACTGGGGCAACATTTGGCTGACGGAAAGCCACGGCGTGAATCTGCTCAGCGCTAATGCCACGGTGATGCTGTTTGAGGTCGGCGGCTTGCTCGGTGCGCTGTTTGCCGGCTGGGGATCGGATTTGCTGTTCAGCGGTCAGCGTGCGCCGATGATTTTGCTGTTCACGCTGGGGCTGATGGTTTCCGTCGCCGCGTTGTGGCTGGCGCCGGTTCACCACTACGCGCTGCTGGCTGTCTGTTTCTTTACCGTGGGCTTTTTCGTTTTTGGCCCACAGATGTTGATTGGTCTGGCGGCCGTCGAATGCGGACACAAGGCGGCAGCAGGTTCAATCACCGGTTTTCTCGGGCTCTTCGCCTATCTGGGGGCCGCGTTAGCGGGTTGGCCGCTGTCGTTGGTCATAGAACATTACGGCTGGTCGGGGATGTTCAGTTTGCTCTCGGTTACCGCTGTCTTTATGGGTTTATTGCTGATGCCGCTGCTCATCGCGGGTATCGCCCCTTCTCTCAGTCAAAGGATAAAACAATGAAACTGACGCTTACCTCTACCCTGATTGCCTCTACTCTGGCGCTGGCTGCCTTCAGCAGTGCGGCACAAGCACAAGGTCGTCTGGTGGTCTATTGCAGCGCCACGAACGAGATGTGTGAAACCGAAACCAAAGCCTTCGGCGACAAATATGACGTGAAGACGTCGTTCATTCGCAACGGCTCCGGCAGTACGCTGGCGAAAGTCGATGCCGAGAAGAAAAACCCACAGGCGGATGTGTGGTACGGCGGTACGCTGGACCCGCAGTCTCAGGCGGGCGAAATGGGTCTGCTGCAACCGTATAAATCACCGAACCTCACACAAATCATGGAGAAATTCCGCGATCCGGCAAAAGTAAAAGGCAACCTCTCCTCCGCGGTTTATGTCGGTATCCTGGGCTTTGGCGTCAATACTCAGCGTCTGAAAGAGAAAAACCTGCCGGTGCCAAAATGTTGGAAAGATCTGACCAAACCGGAATACAAAGGCGAAATTCAGATTGCCGACCCGCAAAGCTCAGGCACCGCCTACACCGCACTGGCGACCTTTGCTCAACTGTGGGGGGAAGATCAGGCCTTTGACTACCTGAAACAGCTCAACGCCAACGTCTCTCAATACACTAAATCAGGCATTGCCCCAGCGCGTAACGCCGCCCGTGGCGAAACGGCGATTGGCATTGGCTTCCTGCACGACTACTCGCTGGAAAAAGAACAGGGTGCCCCGCTGGAGCTCATCTCCCCATGCGAAGGTACCGGCTATGAAATTGGCGGCGTCAGCATTCTGAAAGGTGCGCGTAACCTCGACAACGCCAAACTGTTCGTTGACTGGGTACTGTCAAAAGAGGCTCAGGAGCTGGCGTGGAAGAAGGGCAAGTCCTATCAGATCCTGACCAACACCACCGCCGAGACCTCGCCAAACTCGCTGAAACTCGACGATCTGAAGCTTATCAATTACGACATGGATAAGTACGGTTCCACTGACGTGCGTAAAGCGTTGATCAATAAGTGGGTTAGCGAAGTGAAGATGGGTAAATAAAACATGATGACCTTCTTCGGATAAGGTTACGTAGGCCGGATAAGGCAACGCCGCATCCGGCAACGATTGTCACCCTGAATGCCGGATGGCGCATACGCTTATCCGGCCTACATCAGGATTGAACACCGGAAAAGCTATGTCACAGACACTTGCACTCCATCCCGTGAAAAAACGGGATGCGATATTCCTTTGGGTTTTGCTCGGCTGGCTGGCATTTGCCTTGCTGCCAAGCTGGAGCCTGGACTATGGCCTGCTGGAGTCCACGCGCGACGAAATTCTCGACGCCTACAGCTGGTCACATTTCAACATTAGCTGGCTATGGTATCTGCTGCCGAGCCTGCTGCTGGTGCGTCCGTTTAATGAAGCCCGACGCGAACAGCGCAGCCGCCATTATCTTGACGCGGGCTGGGCATTCTTCTGCATGGCCTTTATCGTTGCCAGCGCCACCCTTGAAGGGCGCGGCTTAGGTTATGCCACCATCGTACTGTTTGTCGCCCTGGGCGCAATCATGACCCTGGCGCTTACCCGTCTGGAATGGCTAGGTGGTGACCGTTTCGTCATCGGTTCGCTCACCGCGATTGTCGCGCTGATCGGTATTTTTATCGTCTGGCCGAGCATCGCAATTTTCATTCCGATGTTCACTAACGACACCGGGGAGTTTGCCCCGCTGGCGTTTATGAATGTGCTGTCCCAGGCGCATATTATTCAGGTGATCCTCAACTCGATTATGTTGTCGATTGCCGTTGGTATTGGCTGTACCTTCTTCGGTCTGGTGCTGGCGATCTACACCACCCGCATCGCCAAACGCAGCGCCATTATCGGACGTATTTTCTCGATTCTGCCGATCGTCACCCCGCCGTTTGTCGTTGGCCTGGGTGTCACCCTGATGATGGGACGCTCCGGCTACATCACCGAATTTATGGTCGAGTGGTTTGGCTTAACCAACACCAACTGGCTGTACGGCTTTACTGGCATTTGGCTGGCGCAGGTACTGGCCTTTACCCCGATGGCGTTTATGATCCTCGACGGCGCGATCAAAACCATTCATCCCTCGCTGGAAGAGGCGTCATACACCCTGCGTGCCAGCCGCTGGCAGACCTTTAACGGTGTATTTGTCCCGCTGCTGAAACCGGCGCTGGCGAACGCCTTTTTGATCGTGGTGGTGCAGTCGCTGGCCGACTTCAGTAACCCACTGGTGCTCGGCGGCAACTTCGACGTGCTGGCAACGCAAATTTACTTCTATATCACCGGCTCACAGCTCGACTACCAGGCCGCCAGTACGCTGGGCGCTTTCCTGCTGCTGTTCTCACTGCTGGTATTCTGCGTGCAGTACATGTGGATCGGTAAACGCTCGTACGTCACCGTTTCTGGTAAATCCTATCGTGGCGACGTGCAGCCGCTACCTGTCACGCTGGTGTGGAGCGTGGTTGCCCTGCTGGCGGTGTGGATTGCCTTTAACGCCCTGCTGTACGGCAGTATTTTCTACGGCAGCTTCACCGTCAACTGGGGCGTGGACTACACCCTGACGCTGGCGAACTTTACCAAATTGTTCGGCCAGGGAATGAGCGACGGTGCATGGCCTTCACTGCTCGATACCCTGCTCTACGCCGGGATTGCCGCACCGATCACCGCCATCTTCGGTCTGCTTATCGCATGGATTGTGGTGCGTCAGCAGTTCAAAGGTAAGAAGACCATCGAGTTCACCACCATGCTGTGCTTTGCCGTACCGGGTACCGTCGCGGGTGTGTCCTATATTCTGGCCTTTAACAGCGCCCCGGTATACCTCACCGGTACCGCAGCCATCGTCATTATCTCGATGGTGATGCGTAACGTACCAGTCGGTATTCGTGCGGGTATCGCGGGCTTAGGCCAGATCGATAAATCACTGGATGAAGCCTCACTCAGCCTGCGCGCCGGTTCGCTGCGTACTATTACGCATATCCTGCTGCCGCTGCTGCGCCCGGCAATCCTCTCGGCGCTTATCTACAGCTTTGTCCGTGCTATTACCACCGTCAGCGCCATTGTGTTCCTCGTCACACCGGATACCCGTGTGGCAACGGCTTACATACTGAACCGCGTAGAAGACGGCGAATACGGCGTGGCAATTGCCTACGGTTCAATTCTGATCGTGGTGATGCTGGCGATTATTTTTATCTTTGACTGGCTGATCGGTGAATCACGTACTTCCCGTTCAAAAGCCAAAAACCAGGCGTAATGGAGCGCACTATGACTCAGAAAAATTTCGTTGAACTGCGCAACGTCACCAAACGATTTGGCAGCAACACGGTTATCGACAATATCAACCTCACCATCCCGCAGGGGCAAATGGTGACGCTGCTCGGCCCGTCCGGTTGTGGCAAAACCACCATTTTGCGCCTGGTTGCCGGACTGGAAAAACCGAGCGAAGGGCAGATTTTTATTGATGGCGAAGACGTCACCCACCGCTCTATTCAACAGCGCGATATCTGTATGGTATTTCAGTCCTACGCCCTGTTCCCGCATATGTCGCTGGGGGAAAACGTCGGTTATGGCCTGAAAATGCTTGGCGTATCGCGCTCAGAGGTGAAGGCTCGCGTCAAAGAAGCGCTGGCGATGGTCGATCTGGAGGGTTTCGAAGACCGCTATGTCGATCAAATCTCCGGGGGGCAGCAGCAGCGCGTGGCACTGGCGCGCGCGCTGATCCTCAAACCAAAGGTACTGCTGTTTGATGAGCCGCTAAGTAACCTTGATGCCAACCTGCGCCGCAGCATGCGCGATAAGATCCGCGAGCTGCAAAAACAGTTTGATATCACCTCGCTGTACGTCACCCACGATCAAAGCGAAGCTTTTGCGGTGTCCGATACCGTACTGGTCATGAACAAGGGGCACATCATGCAGATTGGCTCACCGCAGGATCTCTATCGCCAGCCGGCCTCACGCTTTATGGCGAGCTTTATGGGCGATGCCAACCTGTTTCCGGCGTCCTTCAGCGACAAATACGTGGATATCCACGGCTATCATCTGCCGCGCCCGCTGCACTTTGGTACGCAGGGGGAAGGCATGGTCGGCGTGCGCCCGGAGGCCATCACGCTTAGCGATCGCGGCGAAGAGAGTCAGCGCTGTGTGATCAGCCACGTGGCCTATATGGGACCGCAGTATGAGGTCACGGTGGAGTGGCACGGGCAGGAGATTCTATTGCAGGTCAACGCCACGCGTCTGCAGCCGGACGTTGGCGAACAGTATTACCTCGAAATCCACCCGTACGGCATGTTTATCCTGGCGGATGCGGCATGATTTGTGCCTGATGCGCTGCGCTTATCAGGCCTACAGTTCGTGCTATTTGTAGGCCCGATTAGGCGTAAGCCGCCATCGGGCAATAACGCTCAGCTTCGCGCTTTTAGCGCGGCGATATCCGCAGGCGTGGTGCGACAGCACCCGCCAATCAACCGTGCGCCCGCCGCCTGCCACTGCGGTAGATAATCCGCCAACTGCGCGCAATGCTCACCGTGATGATGCCAGGTTTTGCTCACCGCATCGTACTGCTCGCCGGAATTGGGATACACCACCAGCGGCAGCGCCGTTAAGTCGTGTAAATGCTGCAACGCAGCGGTGGTCTTTTCCAGCGCAATGCAGTTAATGCCTAACGCCACCACCTGCGGATATTGCGCGAGGAAAGCGACCACGTCGCGCAGCGGTGTACCGTCGCTCACATGTTCGCTGTCACGCAGGGTAAACGAGAACCATGCCCGCGCACGTGGATACGCGGTCAACAACTCAGCCAGTGCGCGAATTTCGGCAAAATTTGGCAGGGTTTCACAGGCCAGCAGATCGGCCCCGGCATCCAGCAACGCTTCAACACGCGGACGATGAAATGCCTGTAATGCTTCAATGCTTAACGCGTAATCGCCACGGTACTCGGAGCCATCGGCCAGAAAGGCACCATAAGGTCCGACGGAACCCGCCACCAGTAACGTCCCGGCCTGCGGATTTTCCGCCAGATACGCCTCACGCGCTTTGCGCGCCAGCTCCACGCTTTTGCCAATCAGCGCTTTCGACTGCGCCTCATCCAGGCCGAGCGTGGCAAAACCCGCGGGAGTTGCCTGATAGCTGGCGGTGATTGCGCACTGTGCCCCTGCCCGGAAGTAATCCAGGTGAACTTCGCGGATAAGCGCCGGGTTTTCTACCAGCACCCTGGCAGACCACAGGCTGTCGGCTAAGTTACACCCTCGCGCTTCCAGCTCCGTCGCCAGAGCACCATCCAGCAACAGGAAATCCTGTTTATCGAGGAGGGCGCGTAACGGATTATTCTGCGACATGTTCTGGCTCCTGTTTTGCTTTACGGGGTTGAGTAAGGAAATAAGCACCATAACACAACGCGACAAACGGTAACCCGCACCACAACGCAATTCTCTGCGCCGGATCGAATGCCAGTCCCACACAGGCCACCAGGCACAGCACAAAACCCAGTACGGGTACCAACGGATACCAGGGGGCGCGATAATGCAATTCACTCAATGCGTTACCCTGCTGCAGATGGCGGCGGCGAAACACAAAATGCGAGGCGCAGATACTCAGCCATACCGCCACTACCGCAAATCCGGAGATCGCCGACAATGCGACAAACACCGTATCCGGGGCCACGACGCTGGAAAACAGCGCCAGCACACCGCCAAGCATACTGACCGACAGCGCCGTCAACGGTACGCCATTTTTCGTGACCTGCGCAAAACAGGCTGGCAGCGTTCGTTCATTCGACAGCGACCACAGCATGCGCCCGGAAGCATACAGCCCGGAGTTCGCCGCAGAAAGAATGGCGGTCAGGATCACGAAGTTAAAAATATCAGCGGCATACGGAATGCCCACTTTCTCAAACACCAGCACAAACGGGCTCTTCTCCACGCCGGCCTGCTGCATTGGGATTAGTGCCGCCAGTACAAACACAGTGCCGATAAAGAAAATAATCAACCGGGCGATGGTGGTACGAATCGCCACCGGGATCACCTTGCGCGGATTTTCCGTTTCGCCGGCGGCAATACCGATAAGCTCAGTCCCCGAAAAAGCAAAGTTCACCGCGACCATGGTCATCAGGATCGGCAGGCCGCCGTGCGGGAACCAGCCTTCCGCCGTGATGTTACTCAGTCCCGGTGCGGGTGAACCATCCTGCATCGGGATAAAGCCGAAAATAGCCGCTCCGCCGAGGAGAATAAAAGCGATGATGGTGACCACTTTCACTAACGAAAACCAGAACTCCCCTTCGGCAAAAAAGCGTGTAGAGATAACGTTGAGGGCAAAAATAATCGCGCAGAACACCACACACCAGATCCATACCGGCACCTGAGGAAACCAGTACTGCATACAGAATCCGGCAGCAGTAAAGCTCGAACCCAGCGCCACAGTCCATGTCAGCCAGTAGAGCCAGGCGACGGTATACCCCGTCGCGGGTCCGAGGTAGCGCGCAGCATAGACGTGAAACGCCCCGGTTTCCGGCATCGCGACCGACAACTCGCCCAGGCACTGCATCACCAGCCAGACCACCAGCGCACCTATCAGATAAGCCAGCAGCGTTCCCGCCGCCCCCGTGGTCGAGATGATGTACCCGGTATTGAAGAATAACCCTGTACCAATCACGCCGCCTAAGGAGAGCATAATCAGGTGACGCGTTTTCATCGTGCGCTTCAGTGGCGCATTTTGTTGTGTTGTCTGCATATGACCTTCTAAACGTATGGACATCTAAACATCCAAAGAAGGTTTGTTATACCGTGTTTGTTAACAGAATGCAAAGTCAACCCTGCACCAGATACAGATGCCCGCGTCGGGCGCTTAACACTGGATGAGGGTTAATAATGAGATATAAAAAGGGCCGCCAGCTCATAACGCCTCCGTTGCCAGACTGTATGTAAACTCTGGCAACAGAGCCGCCGACTTGCGTTCATCCGGAAGTAGGAAGCGAATGTTCCCGTTCATACAACCGGATGACCCTCAGGAACCGCTGGCCTGGACCGTCATCTGCGATTTACGGCTCATCAGGATAAAAACAGCCAGACCGGCCAGCAGAATGCCCGGCGCAGAAGCCGCCATCACCCCCACCGTTCCGGTGCCCAGCGCCAGCATTTTCCCCGCCAGCAGCGGGCCGCTCATCGCGCCCAACCGCCCAACCGCCACCGCAGTGCCTACGCCGGTAGCGCGGATTGACGTGTTGTAAAACAGCGGTGCCAGCGCATACAGCACGCTTTGTCCGCCGGTGGCAAACATGCCAGCAACAAAGCCGGCCATCATCATGCCGCTCCATGACGAAACCGTCCCCAGCGCCAGCAATGAGACCAGCATCCCGGTGTAAATCAGTAACGACATCACCACCGGACGTAGCTTGTCCATCAACGCCCCGAGGATTAACGTGCCGCTGGCCGCACCGATTTGCAGAGCAAACATCACGCCTGCCGCCTGCGATGGGCGAAAGCCCTGCTCCACCAGCAGCATCGGCAGCCAGTTAATCAGCATGTACACCACCAGCAAGGTGAAGAAATAGCACAGCCACAGCAGCAGCGTAGCGGTCGCGGTAGCAGGTGCGAACAGCGCGCGCAGTGGCGCAGCGGCCACCTGTGTTTGCTGGGTATAAACCTGTGATTCCGGCAGCCAGCGCATCAACAGCGGCACCAGCAGCAGCGGGATCACGCCTCCCACCCAGAATACCGTTTGCCAGGCAGACGCCAGGCCGCTAAACCCGAGCGCCGCCGCCAACGCTGCACCAATTGGCACACCGCAGTACATCAGGCTCACCGCTGTACCACGAAAACGCGGGCCCGCTGCTTCGGAGGTTAACGCAATCAGGTTCGGCAGTGCGGCTCCCAGCCCGACGCCGGTCATCAGGCGGGCGATGACTAACGTTGAAAAGTCCCACGACAGCGCTGTTGCCAGGGAGAACAGGCCAAACAGCGCCACGGAGCCAATGAGAATGCGCTTGCGCCCATAGCGGTCGGCCAGCATGCCGCCCACCAACGCGCCGGGCAGTAATCCCAAAATCCCGGCGCTGAAGATCCAGCCCATTTGCATTTTATCCAACGCAAAGGCTTGAGCGATACCAACGGCAGCGATACCGGCGGCTTGTAAATCCAGCCCCTCCATCAGGGCGACTAAAAAGCAAAGCCCGACGGTCAGCGTCAGGCGCGAAGAGGATGCGGGGGTACGGGTCGTCATAAGATGTCCCTCAGAGGTCACGATGCAGGTGAATCGCGGCTGATACATTGCCAGCCGCGTAATCATTTTTACTTGCTGTTGCGCAGATCCAGCGCCACATCAACGATCATATCTTCCTGGCCGCCGACCATTCGGCGTTTGCCCAGTTCAACCAAAATATCGACCGCGCTCAGACCGTAACGCGCTGCCGCCACTTCGCAATGGCGCAGGAAGCTGGAGTACACCCCGGCATAGCCCAGCGCCAGTGTTTCACGATCCACCCGCACCGGGCGATCCTGCAGCGGGCGCACCAGATCGTCGGCGGCGTCCATCAACGCATACAGATCGGTGCCGTGCTGCCAGCCGAGCTTATCCGCTGCGGCGATAAACACCTCCAGCGGCGCATTACCTGCACCTGCGCCCATCCCTGCCAGGCTTGCATCGATACGATCGCAGCCCTCTTCCACCGCGGCAATTGAGTTCGCCACACCGAGGCTCAGGTTATGGTGGGCGTGCATCCCGGTTTCCGTTTCCGGTTTCAGTACAGCTTTCAGCGCGCGGAAGCGGTCGCGGATATCGCTCATATTCATTGCGCCGCCGGAATCAACCACATAGATACAGGTGGCACCGTAGTTTTCCATCAACTTCGCCTGCTGCGCCAGGTTCGCTGGCGTGGTCATGTGGCTCATCATCAGAAAACCGACCGTATCCATACCCAGCTCGCGCGCATACTGTATATGCTGGGCCGACACATCTGCTTCGGTACAGTGGGTCGCCACGCGCACGACCCGCGCACCGGCCTGATACGCATTTTTCAGATCGTGAATGGTGCCGATACCCGGCAGTAATAACGTGGCGATTTTGGCGTGTTTCACCACCTCCGCTGCGGCTTCAATCCACTCCAGATCGCTGTGTGCACCAAAGCCATAGTTAAAGCTGGAGCCCTGTAAACCGTCACCGTGTGCCACTTCAATGGAATCGACTCGCGCGTCGTCCAGCGCTTTGGCAATCTGGCGCACGTTATCCAGTGAATACTGGTGACGAATGGCATGCATGCCATCGCGCAGGGTCACGTCAGAGATATAAAGTTTCTTACCGTTCATGCTGCTTCTCCTGCCTGACGGGTGAGTGACTGCGCCATCTTCTCTGCGGTCGCCAGCGCACTGGAGGTCATAATATCGAGGTTGCCGGCGTAGGCTGGCAGGTAATGCGCCGCACCTTCCACTTCCAGATAGACCGCAGTTTTCAGCCCGGAGAACTGGCCGATACCCGGCAGATTCACTGGTTTATCCTCAGGGATGACGTCAAACTGCACACGTTGCTTCAGGCGATAGCCCGGCACATACGCCTGTACCGCCGCCGCCATTTCATTAATCGACGCCTCAATTTCCGCCTGCGAGGCCGCTTCACTCAGTACATACACCGTATCGCGCATCATCAGCGGCGGCTCGGCAGGGTTAAGCACAATAATGGCTTTACCTTTTTCCGCGCCCCCCACCACTTCAATCGCCTTCGACGTGGTTTCAGTAAACTCATCGATATTGGCGCGGGTGCCCGGCCCCGCCGATTTACTGGCAATTGAGGCAATAATCTCGGCGTAATGGACACGTGCCACACGAGAAACCGCCGCGACCATTGGGATCGTCGCCTGCCCGCCGCAAGTCACCATATTGACGTTCTGCCGATCAGCGTTGGCTTCCAGATTCACCACGGGTACGCAGTATGGGCCAATGGCCGCGGGTGTGAGATCGATCAGGCGAATGCCTGGTTTCACCGCCCGTAAGGCGGCATCGTTTTTCACGTGCGCCCCCGCGCTGGTGGCATCAAAGACGATGTCAATATCGGCAAACTCCGGCATCGCTATCAGCCCCATCACCCCTTCGTGAGTGGTGGCAACGCCCATGCGCCGGGCGCGTGCCAGACCATCGGACTCCGGATCGATACCGACCATCACCGCCATGTCCAGATGCGTGCCGTGACGCAGAATTTTAATCATCAAATCGGTGCCGATGTTGCCGGAGCCGATAATGGCGACTTTACGCTTACTCATGACTGACTTCCTTTTGTAACCGCCGCAGAAAAGGTGGCGGCGACTGAACCAATACCGTCGATATGGGCTTCAAAACGATCGCCCGCATTCACCGCCACCATCGGACCTAACGCCCCGGTGAGAATGATGTCTCCCGCACGCAGCGGCTCGCCGAGGCTGGCCATTTTGCGCGCCAACCAGACGGCGGCGTTGATCGGATGCCCCAGACATTCGCTGCCGCGTCCGCTGGAGACCTCTTCGTTATTGCGCGTCATTGTCATCGCACAGTTTTTCAGATCTAATCCCGCCGGACGTTGCGCCGGACCACCGACCACATACACGCCGCAGGAGGCGTTATCCGCCACGGTATCGACAAACTGAATTGACCAGTCGCGGATGCGGCTACCGACCACTTCCAGCGCCGGTAATACCCACTCAATGGCGTTGACCAGCTCATCAAAGGTGGTGTCGGCATCAGGCAAATCGCGGTTCAGTACCAGCGCAATTTCGGCTTCAATACGCGGTTGCAGCACGCGGGAAAACGGGATGGTTTCGTTGTCGCCGTAGCACATGTCGGCAAACAGCGTACCGAAGTCCGGTTGATCGACACCCAGCTGTTGCTGCACTTTCGGGTGCGTCAATCCCACTTTGCGCCCAACCACGCGACGCCCGCGCGCCACATCGTACTGCACGTTGATGCGCTGAATAGCGTAAGCCGCCTCGGCGTTGTCCATGCCAATCAACTCACGCAATGGCCCTATCGCTTCGCCCTTTTCCTCCGCCTGACGTAAATCGGCGGCTAACTGCTCAAGATTTTGCTTCGTCATGTCCGTTCCTTAAGGGCGTGCGAGGAAGTTCAGCACCAGCTGATTAAAGGCTTCCGCATGTTCCCACTGCGCCCAGTGCCCGCAATCGCGGTAAATGTGCAGCTCAGAGCCAGCAATACCGGAAAGCAGACGCAGCCCCGCATCCATCGGCACAAAGCGGTCGTTGCGCCCCCAGACGATCAGGGTCTGAGCTTTGATTTCCGCCAGACGTGGACCGAAATCCGGGAATTGTTTCGGGTTAGCTTCCAGACTCTGAACAAAATTGTCCAGGTGGTCGCGGCGCGACAGCATGTTGTTCAGACGCGCCTCAAACAGCGCTTCGGTCAAATCACTGGTATCGAAAACGAAGATTTCCATCATCAGTTTCAGGTTTTCGATGGTCGGTTCGCGATACAGCTGATTCAGGCGCTTGATTCCTTCGGTCGGCATCGGGGTAAACAGGCTCATGCCGCCCGTCCCGCCGCCCATCAGCACCAGTTTGCCCACGCGTTCCGGCCAGCTCAGGGTAAATGCCACTGAGCTGTGGCCCCCCATCGAGTTACCCAGCAGATGAATTTTCTGAATATCCAGTTGATCAACCACACATTTCAGGATGCGGGCATTGAGATCGGATCGCGACCCACGGTTAACGATCCCATCGCTTTTTCCCCAGCCAGGACAATCCAGCAGGATCACCCGATAACCAGCCTGCACCAGCGGATCGATATTACGGCTGAAGTTCGCCCAGCCCGTCGCACCCGGTCCTGAACCATGTAACAGCACGACGGTTTCTTCGCCCTGCCCACAGTCATTAAAATGCACACGCAGGGTTTCACCTGCTTCCTGCACCTCCAGAAAACGGCTGGTGGCGGCTTCGGTTTGCGGTTGGTAAGTCATCATGTTCTCCTGCATATTCAGTTCTGTGTGGTGGCACTCAGGGAGCCAAACCCGGCGATCCACTCCGGGATCGGGCGGTAATAACGGCCTTCACTGCGCCAGTTGCCAAAGGCAGAAATGGCGGCGAAGGCGGCAACCCAGGTTTTAACTTCGTGTGTTGATTTGCCCGCCATCGCGGACAACTCTTCATTACTGACCGTATCCAGCTCCTGCAAACGTCCCTGCTCAAGCAGGGTCATAAAGCGGTTATCCCAGACGGGATTAAGCGGGTGCAGCGTGTTTTGATCGGTCACGAACTTCTCGGCGGCGCTGATTACCCGCTGCTGGCGCAGTTCTCGCTCGTTTTCGGGTAGCTGTTTGCCGCTGCCGAGCAGACGGTCACGCATATGCGCGTCAGCCTTTGCCAGTTCCGGTACCGGCGGCTGATGCGACAGCCCACCGGAACCTAAAAACAGCACACGCTTATTCAGCGAACTGGCGAAACGACCAATCGCTTCGCCGAGCATACGAGTACGCTGGAAGCCCGGTAGCGGCGTGGCGACACCGTTAATAAACACGGGTAACACCGGCACCTTATCCAGGCCGCCGAGCAGAAACTCCAGCGGCTGCGCAAAGCCGTGATCGACCTGCATGTTGTAGGAAACGGCGAGATCAATGCCGCTTTTCATCACCGCATGGGCACAAGCTTCAGCGAGATCTGTCGGCACCGGCAGTTCCCCCGCCGCGCTGCCGAAATCGCCAATTGCCGTGGCACCTACGCCTAAACAGAACGGCGGCATCACGTCATAGAAAAAACCGTTGTAATGATCGGGGGCAAACAACACCACTAGTTCAGGATCGAACGCCGCAATACGTGCACGCGCGCTGGCGATCACGCCGTTGACTTCATCGAGCACAGCCTGCGCCGGGTCGACATAGCCCACCAACGGTGAGTGGGAAAGACAGTGAAGATAAGCGTGCATATCAGGCTACCTTTTCAACAAGAAGATCGACATTGACGCGAGTCAGCGTCATCACCGACGCCAGTTTATTCAGGGTATTGCCCAGGGTTTGCGGAATGGCAACGGCAGCAACAAAGCGATCCGGGCGCATCACCACCAGCGCGGCGTTATGCTGAGCAAACCAGGCACGCAAACGGTTCTGCGTATCACCAATGCGGATAACGCCGTCATGGTTATCCTGATCGGTGGCAATCTGCGTATCCGGCACCACCTGAATAAACCGGGTGCCCAGCGCCTGCCACTGCAAGATCTGCACCTCGCTCATGCCCCACAACGGATTACAGCCCCAGCCAATGACCGCAAAATTCGCCCCGATAACGTTGTCGAGCAGCGTCACCTCGCCCGTTTCCCGCGTCACCTTCGGCTGGATAAACATTTTGCCGACCGGTGACGTTTTCGCCTCGCCTTCACGTACCAGCGCCCCGACGTGATACTGCGGCATCGGTTTAAAGCGCATTTCCAGGAAGTAGCGTTTGACTGGCGGAAGGTAGTTCAACAACCAGGAGACTCCGTCGCGCACCGCGCCGTGCCAGCGTTTCGGCGGAGCCAGCACGTTGCCTGCGGTAACGGACAAATCAATCATCGCTTTGGCGTGGTCACGGCGTTCCTGCTGGTAGGTATCCAGCAGCGCATCACCGGCTTTACCCTCGATCACCAACGCCAGTTTCCACGCCAGGTTGAAGGCATCACGCATGCCGCTGTTGTAACCCTGCCCCTGCCAGACCGGCATAATGTGCGCCGCGTCGCCTGCCAGCAGTACGCGGTCAATCCGAAAACGTTCGGCCAGACGGGCGTTATGGGTATATACGCGTTGGCGGATCAGCTCGACGTTATCCGGGTTCGGCAGCACTTTGCTCAACAACTGGCGCATATTCTGCGGCTCACTCAGCTGCGCTTCGGTTTCCCCCGGCATCACCATAAATTCAAAACGGCGCACCGCATGAGGCAGCGCAGCGGAGACATACGGACGCACCGGATCGCAGCACAGATAGACATGCGGTGTGCTGAGCGGGTCGTTGGCGATATCCACCACAATCCACTGATTCGGCGCGGTTTTGCCTTCAAACGGTACATTCAACGAACGTCTGACATTGCTGCCGCCGCCATCGCAGGCCACCAGCCACTGCGCCTTCACCGTTTCGCGCTGACCGTCTGGCGTTTTCAGGTTCAGCGTCACTTCGCCGTTTTGTTGGCTGAAGGCTTCCAGTTCGCGGGAGAACAGGCAGCGCACATTGGGAAAACGCGACAGCCCTTCCAACATCACCGCGTCCACTTGTGGTTGAATAAACGCGTTGCGGCGCGACCAGCCAAATTCATCGGTCATCGGCTGGATATCGGCAAAGCAGCGGCCTTTCGGCGTAAGAAAGCGCATCGCGTGCCACGGCGTGGTATGCGGCAGAACGTTTTCGACCAGGCCAACGGACTGCATGGTGCGCAGCGCTTCATCGTCAATGCCGATGGCACGGGGATAGTCGATCAGTTTGTCGAGTTTCTCCACCACCAGTACCTCAATGCCCATCTGGCCTAGGTAGTTGGCCATCATCAGCCCTACCGGGCCGGCACCAGCAATCGCCACCTGCACGGTGTGCTGTACAGCAGGCTGGATATCCGGGTTTATCGTTGTCATTTCAGAACCTCACTACTCGGACAAAACGCAATTGCAGACCCTGGCGAGGTGCAACTTATTTTGTTAAAAAGATGTGAATAATTTTTTATTGTGCGGTCAGTATAGGAGTGAGTTTTTGCGCTACAATCAAAACATGCCTGGATGTGCACTAAGTGCACAACGTTGTTTTACCTGTAGATTTGTCAATAAATATGAAAAATGACGACGCTGCCGAATACAAAACCGTACGCGGATTAACGCGCGGATTAATGTTATTAAATATGTTAAACCGGCTCGATGGTGGAGCCAGCGTTGGCCTGCTGGCTGAGCTGAGCGGCCTGCACCGCACCACGGTCAGGCGACTACTGGAAACGTTGCAGGATGAGGGTTATGTCCGGCGCAGCCTTTCCGATGACAGCTTTCGTTTAACCATTAAAGTCCGCCAGCTCAGTGAGGGATTTCGTGATGAGCAGTGGATTTCTGCCCTGGCTGCCCCGCTGCTGGGCGATTTGCTGCGCGAGGTCATCTGGCCGACCGATGTTTCCACCCTGGATGTGGATGCAATGGTGGTGCGCGAAACCACCCACCGCTTCAGCCGCTTATCGTTTCACCGCGCGATGGTTGGACGTCGCTTACCGCTCTTGAAAACCGCCTCCGGCCTGACCTGGCTGGCATTTTGCCCGGAGAATGAGCGTCAGGAACTGATTGAAATGCTGGCCTCGCGACCCGGAGAAGAATACCAGTTGGCGCGTGAGCCACTGAAGCTCAATGCCATCCTGACCCGCGCGCGGAAAGACGGCTTTGGCCAGAACTATCGCGGCTGGGATCAGGAGGAAAAAATCGCCTCCATCGCCGTCCCCATTCGCAGCGAACAGCGGGTGATCGGCTGCCTGAACCTGGTGTATATGGCCAGCGCGATGACCATCGAACAGGCTGCGGAAAAACATCTTCCGGCCTTACAAAAGGTGGCAAAACAGATAGAAGATGGCGTCGAATCGCAGGAGATTTTGGTTGCCGGGAGGTGAGGTGGATCACAGTTATACGCATCATCTGATTGATAGCTGGAATGATTCATTCATCAGCCGATATCACGCGGTGCCATCTTGCTTAAATGATATCTTCATTGCAGAGTGTGCATTCATTTTCTGCCAGGAGGCTACATGTTAAAGGTCATTGCTGAAGATTTTATAAAACCTGAATATATTGAAACCGTTCTCCCTTTGTATCGTGAACTCATATCCGCCACGAAGAAAGAACCACTCTGTCTTGCTTATGACCTCTATATTGATGAAAAAGATCCCGGCCATTTTATTTTTATAGAAGAATGGCCAAACCACGCGGCGCTTGATGAACATTGTGCGAGCGAGCATTTCAGACGACTTGTGCCGTTAATCGATCAATACACGCGCAAAGAAGCACGTTACATATTGATGAATAACATCGTAAATCCAGGGGCGCAAAGTCTCTTGTGAAGAAGCTTTAATCTTTCCTCCTGTATAAGGTTACGCTACTCTCACAAATGCGTTCGCTGGTAACATGCTTCGGGACATGTAGCTTGATTAAGTCACGGAAAGACTTAGGCTAAAATATGGTACTTGATTGCAAATCAAAGGATAAAAAATGAAAAAAACGACTCCAGAATATACGACTGTTGACTTATCTCGTTGGGCAAGAAAAGAGCATTTTGAGGTATTTCAGTCTTTTGCTCAAAGTACCATTAACCAAACTGTTCTGTTAGATATTACCGCGGTACTAAAACATATAAAAGAGGTTGGCTGGAAATTTTACCCTACTATGATTTCCCTCCTTGCTAACGTTGTCAACAAGCATACTGAATTCCGTATGGCCATAAAAAATAATGAGCTTGTCATATGGAATGAAATTCATCCAAGTTATACCATTTTCCATAATGAAACTGAGACTTTTTCATCATTATGGAGCCGCTACGATGGCAATATTCATCACTTCCAAAACACTTATTCAGAAGACGTTGCCCGCTATTGTAATAATCTTTCTTATTGGCCGAAGGGAGAGTCTCCGGAAAATGTATTTTTCGTATCGGCTATTCCTTGGGTAAGTTTTACCAGTTTTAATATCAACATTGCGAACATGCAGAACTTTTTTGCCCCCATGTTCACACTTGGAAAATACTATGAACAAGATGGGAAAGTAGTGTTACCTCTCGCCGTTCAGGTACATCACTCCGTGTGCGATGGTTTTCATTTAGCAAGACTAATCAATGAACTACAGGAAATGAGTCATGACCTACGGCACCATTCAGAGGAACGCAACGTCTGATGCAGCAGACGTTTCTTTATATAGCGTGAACAGCAAGAATAATCGCCATGTCTGCGAACAAGCGGGGTCGACATGAACGGTCTGGGAAGAACATAAATTGGGGTTCGCGATAGCAAAGGTAATACCTAAAGCTTTCGCAAAAGTCTGGCCGGATTGCCAGCATACACGCCTTTTACCAGCACGGGCTTTGTCACCACACTACCGGCACCAATCACCGCACCACTGCAAATTTCCGTTGTTAAAATTGTGGCTCCACTCCCCACCGTTACTGCATTGCCTAATACAATATTAATCCAGCTTTTTGCAGAAGCGTCAGGACTTCCGCTCTTGAAAAGATCGTTAGCAAAGGTCACGCCATGCCCTATAAAGCAGTCCTCGCCTAAGGTAACGTTCTCACAGATGAAAGTATGGGACTGCACTTTAGTTCTATCGCCTATGACGCATCCCTTTTGTATCTCAACAAATGGTCCGACAAACACATCATGGCCCAGGTCGCATTCATAAAGATTCACAGGCATGACTATTGTGACATTTTTACCTTGTTTTACGTCACGAATACCACTTTCAATAATATTCATATCAGCACTGTCCTTACTCAAGATAATACGTCTCAGCATTGAAAACCTGAATTTTCAGGAGATCCTTCGCTATCTATTATCAGATAGTCAAGGCCAGAAATTTCAATTAATGCGTTTCTTTTAGCGATAGTACTTTATCTATTTTTTTACAATCAACACATCTTATCAGACATGTTGATTATAAC
>NZ_JANEWL010000074.1:0-24367 GCF_028069815.1 Citrobacter sp. Awk 2 | reverse complement strand
ATTTAAAGGCCATATAATCATTGGATATATCTAATAACAGGAGGTTATATGAGCATTAGTCGGCGTAATTTTTTGCGAGGCGTGGGTATTGGCTGCTCGGCCTGTGCAATAGGCAGTTTCCCACCTGGCGCACTGGCGCGAAATTCGCCAGAGAGTATTAAAGGGAAAACATCCCTGACGCCAAGTCTGTGTGAAATGTGTTCCTTTCGCTGTCCAATTCAGGCTCAGGTGATTAATAATAAAACAGTTTTTATCCAGGGAAACCCTAATGCCCCTCAGCAAGGCACGCGCGTTTGTGCTCGCGGGGGCAGCGGCGTTAGCCTGGTAAACGACCCGCACCGGATTGTGAAACCGATGAAACGCACCGGGCCGCGTGGCAGTGGCGAATGGCAGGTCATTAGCTGGCAACAGGCGTATCAAGAAATTGCCGAAAAGATGACGGCAATAAAAAATCAATACGGGCCGCAGGGCGTTGTCTTCTCCTCTAAATCCGGTTCGCTTTCCAGCCATTTATTTCATTTGGCGACGGCTTTTGGCTCACCAAATACCTTCACGCACGCTTCAACTTGCCCAGCAGGTAAAGCCATTGCCGCCAAAGTGATGATGGGTGGGGATTTAGCAATGGATATCGCCAATACCCGCTACATGGTCTCTTTTGGACATAACCTCTATGAAGGAATTGAGGTTGCCGATACTCATGAACTGATGACCGCACAAGAGAAGGGCGCGAAGATGGTCAGCTTCGACCCCCGACTGTCGGTATTTTCCAGTAAGGCGGATGAATGGCATGCGATTAAACCGGGGGGAGACTTACCGGTGCTGATGGCGATGTGCCACGTCATGATTACTGAAAAATTGTATGACGCGGGATTCGTTGAACGCTATACAACAGGTTTTGACCAACTGGCAGAGGCGGTACAAGAGGCCACGCCGGAATGGGCACAAAAGTTGGCCGACGTGCCTGCAGATGTCATTACCCGGGTGACTCGTGAAATGGCGGCCTGCGCACCCCATGCTATTGTCAGTCCTGGTCACCGTGCGACTTTTTCGCAGGAAGAGATCGACATGCGGCGCATGATTTTCACCCTCAACGTGCTGCTGGGAAATATTGAGCGCGAAGGCGGCATGTACCAGAAAAAAGCCGCTGCAACCTACAATAAGCTGGCGGGAGAGAAGGTGGCTCCGGTGCTGGCGAAACCGGATGCCAAACTCCCTAAGCCAACGGCGCAGCGTATTGACCTGGTCGCGCCACAATTCAAATACATCGCTGCGGGTGGTGGGGTGGTGCAGAGCATTATCGATGCTGTGTTAAACCAGACGCCTTATCCGGTGAAAGGATGGATTATGTCCCGGCATAACCCTTTTCAAACTGTGACCTGTCGGCCGGATCTGGTCAAAACCGTTGAGCAGTTGGATCTGGTGGTCAGCTGCGATGTCTATTTAAGCGAAAGCGCGGCCTATGCCGATTACTTGCTACCTGAATGCACCTACCTCGAACGCGATGAAGAAGTCTCTGATATGTCGGGGCTGAATCCGGCCTATGCGCTGCGCCAGCAGGTTGTCGAGCCTATTGGTGATGCGCGCCCAAGCTGGCAAATCTGGAAAGAGCTGGGCGAGCAACTGGGTCTTGGGCAGTACTATCCGTGGCAAGATATGCAAGTACGCCAGCTGTATCAGCTCAATGGTGACCATGCGTTATCTGCTGAACTGCGCCAGAAAGGGTATCGGGAGTGGGGCGTTCCACTGTTGCTGCGCGAACCTGAATCGGTACGCCAGTTTACTGCGCAGTATCCGGGAGCAGTGGCCGTTGACAATGACGGTACGTATGGCGAACAACTGCGCTTCAAATCCCCATCCGGAAAAATCGAACTTTATTCTGAAGAACTGGAAACACTCCTGCCGGGCTATGGTATTCCTCGTGCACGCAATTTTGCGCTCAAGGCCGACAATGAACTCTATTTCATTCAAGGCAAAGTCGCGGTTCACACCAATGGCGCGACGCAATATGTTCCATTACTCAGCGAGCTGATGTGGGATAACGCGGTGTGGATCCACCCGAAAACGGCTGGAGAAAAAGGGATTAAAAGCGGCGATGACATCTGGCTTGAAAATGCGACGGGTAAGGAGAAAGGCAAAGCGCTGGTCACTGCTGGTATTCGACCCGATACGCTGTTCGTCTATATGGGATTCGGCGCCAAGGCCGGCGCAAAAACCGCAGCGACAACGCATGGGATCCACTGTGGCAACTTGCTTCCACATGTGACCAGTCCGGTATCCGGCACGGTGGTCCACACCGCTGGCGTTACGCTTCGTCGGGCATGAGAAAGGAGAACATCATGAATCAGTCAACAAATCCGTATGTCATGCTGCATGACGAGAAACGCTGTATTGGTTGCCAGGCGTGCACGGTTGCCTGCAAAGTCCTGAATGACGTGCCAGAAGGTTTTAGCCGGCTGCAGGTGCAGATCCGCTCACCGGAAAATGAACCTGAGGTGCTGTCTCACTTCCAGTTTGTCCGCGTCTCCTGCCAGCACTGCGAAGATGCGCCTTGTGTCAGCGTCTGTCCGACTGGCGCTTCGTTTCGGGACGAAAACGGCATTGTGCAGGTGGACAAGTCCCGCTGTATTGGCTGTGATTATTGCGTTGCCGCCTGTCCGTTCCATGTGCGCTACCTGAACCCACAAACAGGAATTGCAGATAAATGTAACTTTTGCGCGGATACCCGTCTGGACGCTGGACAATCGCCTGCCTGTGTTTCCGTATGCCCTACGGATGCGCTGAGGTTTGGTCGCCGTGATGACCCTGAAATTCAGCACTGGATTCACCAAAAAGAGGTTTACCGTCAGCAGGATACGCGTAGCGGTGCAGTAAGCATTTTCCGGCGTAAAGAGATTCATCAGGAGGGAAAAGTATGAATTCTATCTGGGGAGCAGAGCTTAACTATGCGCCAGACTACTGGCCGCTGTGGCTCATTTATGCAGGCGTAGTCATTCTGTTGATGATTGCTGGTCTGGTGCTACATGCAATGCTGCGCCGAATGCTGGCACCCAAAACGGCTGCTGGAGAAGAGCACCGTGACTATCTTTACTCATTGGCTGTCCGCCGTTGGCACTGGGGAAATGCGCTGCTTTTTATTCTGCTTCTGCTAAGCGGTTTGTTCGGCCATTTTTCTATCGGACCGGTAGCTCTGATGGTGCAGGTGCACACCTGGTGTGGATTCGCATTACTGGCTTTCTGGATTGGCTTCGTCATGATCAATGCCACCAGCGGCAACGGTTGTCACTATCGTGTGCAATTCAGCGGGTTGATAACCCGTTGCCTGCTGCAAACGCGTTTTTATCTGTATGGGATAATGAAAGGTGAGGCACATCCGTTTGCGGCAACAGCGGAGAATAAATTTAACCCTCTGCAACAGTTGGCCTATCTGGCCATCATGTATGCGTTGGTTCCGCTGTTAATTATTACCGGGTTACTCTGCCTTTACCCGCAGATTATCGGCGCCGGGCCGGTGGTACTGGTGCTGCATATGGTGTTGGCGATTGTTGGCATTCTGTTCATTTGTGCACATATTTACCTGTGCACATTGGGTGACACGCCGGGGCAAATCTTTCGCAGCATGATTGACGGCTATCACCGTCATCGCAGCCATCATGCAGAAACCTCATCACATAAAGGCTAATTCTGCGCGTATTTTGCAGGGGAAGCCCGTCTGATATTCTTTCTTTAACAGCAAGAAAATGTGCCTTATGTCACATTTTCTTGCAATTTATCCATGTTTGTTCGGCAGAACTTCCGTAAAAAGAACGGCTATTTCTCCTGGTTATGAGGACATGCTGTTGAAACGCCGTTTGTTTATTGCCGCTTCGCTATTCGCGATAAGTTTTTCGTCCGCTTATGCGACTGATGTCGCCAGTTTTGCACCCCGGCCTCCTGCCATCAATGCTGGCGCGTGGGTGCTTATGGACTACACCACGGGCCAAATCCTGACCGCCGGTAATGAACACCAGCAACGCAACCCCGCCAGCCTGACCAAGTTAATGACCGGCTATGTTGTCGATCGTGCGATTGATAGCCATCGCATTAGCCCAACGGATATCGTCACTGTCGGGCGTGACGCATGGGCGAAAGATAATCCGGTGTTTGTCGGCTCATCATTAATGTTCCTGAAAGAAGGCGATCGCGTTTCGGTACGTGATTTAAGTCGCGGCTTGATTGTTGATTCCGGCAATGACGCATGCGTCGCGCTGGCTGATTACATCGCGGGTGGACAGCCACAGTTTGTTGCGATGATGAACAGTTACGTTGAGAAGCTGAAGCTTAAAGATACACATTTCGAAACGGTGCATGGGCTGGACGCGCCAGGCCAGCATAGCTCGGCCTACGATCTGGCCGTGTTGTCCCGGGCGATTATTCACGGGGAACCTGAGTTCTACCACATGTACAGTGAGAAGAGTCTTACCTGGAACGGTATCACGCAGCAAAACCGTAACGGACTGCTGTGGGATAAAACGATGAACATCGATGGCCTGAAGACCGGGCACACATCCGGGGCAGGATTTAACCTGATTGCCTCCGCAGTTGATGGACAGCGTCGCCTGATTGCCGTGGTGATGGGAGCCGAGAGCGCGAAAGGACGCGAGGATCAGGCACGCAAACTGCTGCAGTGGGGGCAACAAAATTTTGATACGGTGCAGGTGTTGCGTAGCGGTAAGCAAGTCGGCGTCGAACGAATCTGGTATGGCGATAAAGAAAACATTAGCCTCGGCACCGAGCAGGATTTCTGGATGGCGCTACCTAAGGCTGAAGTCCAGAATATCAAAGCAAAATATGTTCTTGATAAGAAAGAACTGGTAGCGCCTATTGCCGCGCGTCAACGCGTGGGGGAAATTGAACTCTATGACAGGGATAAGCTGGTAGCGCATTGGCCACTGGTCACCCTGGAATCGGTCAGTAAAGGCGGCGTATTTTCGCGTCTGAGCGATTACTTCCACCATAAGGTGTAATTTTTCACCCATGCTACTGACTGGCAAGAGTGCGAAACTGCTCACATAATAATCACTATTTCCTTGTGGCCGTAATACACAAAAATTACACTGTATATAAATACAGTGTAACGACGGAGGTTATATGGAGTACGAGATAAAGCAGGTCGATAAACGCAGGATTGCCGGTTTTCACATGGTTGGACCGTGGGAGCAAACGGTAAAGCAGGGTTTTGAGCAGTTAGTCATGTGGGTGGATGACAAGCAGATAGTGCCGCTGGAATGGATCGCCGTTTATTACGACAACCCGGATGTTGTGCCTGCTGACAAACTGCGCTGCGATACTGTGGTTTCCGTCGCAGAGAATTTCGAGATCCCAGAGAACAGCGAAGGAGTGATACTGACTGAACTGGCCGGTGGTGAGTATGCTATTGCTGTTGCTCGTGTTGAAAATCATGACTTTGCGACGCCATGGTATCAATTTTTTAATCTTCTGCTGCAGGACGCAACATACCAGATAGCAGCCAAACCCTGTTTTGAGATTTATATGAATAATGGCATGGAAGACGGTTACTGGGACATCGAAATGTATGTGCCAGTACAGCCGAAGTAGCTGTTTTTTGCGTAAATCAGGGTGAAAGTCCTGCTGATAACGGTGATGTTTTCACTAAAAAAGCAGGTACAATTCTGTTCTTTGCTATTCCCTGACGGAGTGGATGAGTGCGTGCCGATAAGTCGCTGAGTCCTTTTGAAATTCGTTTGTATCGTCATTATCGCGTGGTGCACGGTATTCGCATTGCGCTGGCGTTTCTTCTTACTTTTCTGTTGGTTCGCCTGCTGGATATTCCTGAAGGTACATGGCCTCTGATCACGCTGGTGGTGATTATGGGGCCCATTTCATTCTGGGGTAACGTCGTCCCAAGAGCGCTTGA
Source organism: Citrobacter sp. Awk 2 (assembly GCF_028069815.1). Taxonomy (NCBI): domain Bacteria; kingdom Pseudomonadati; phylum Pseudomonadota; class Gammaproteobacteria; order Enterobacterales; family Enterobacteriaceae; genus Citrobacter; species Citrobacter sp. Awk 2. The sequence goes on along the minus strand of NZ_JANEWL010000074.1, from coordinate 18,453 downwards.
ACGCATTGGCGGGACGATTCTGGGCTCAGTACTTGGGCTGGTTGCTCTGCGTCTCGAACTCCTGTCACTTCCGCTTATGCTGATATGGTGCGCAGTGGCGATGTTTCTCTGCGGCTGGCTGGCATTAGGTAAAAAACCCTATCAGGCATTGCTGATTGGCATAACGCTTGCCGTCGTCGTCGGGGCTCCCGCGGGTGACATGAATACAGCGTTGTGGCGCGGTGGCGACGTGATTTTGGGATCGTTACTGGCGATGCTGTTTACCGGTATCTGGCCGCAGCGGGCATTTATTCACTGGCGTATTCAACTGGCGCATTGTGTCACGGGGTATAACCGGGTGTATCAGGCTGCGTTGTCACCTAACTTGCTCGAACAGCCCCGACTGGAGAAGCATTTACAACAACTACTGAGTGACGTTGTCAAAATGCGTGGACTAATTGTTCCTGCCAGTAAAGAGACCCACATCCAAAAATCAATCTTTGAAGCTATTCAGACGGTTAACCGCAATCTGGTGTGCATGCTTGAGCTGCAGATCAACGCGCTGTGGGCGACGCGTACCAGCCACTTTGTGATGCTGAACGCGCATACCCTGCGTGAAACTCAGCTCAGAACGCAACAGGCGCTACTGACGATCACTCATGCACTATATGAAGGTAATCCACAGCCGATACTCGCCAATACGGAAAAACTCAATGACACCGTGGAGGAGTTGCGCCAACTCATCGCTGAGCATAAGGGCGATAATGTTGCTGAAACACCTATTCACGGCTATGTCTGGTTGAATATGGAGATGGCGCGGCAGCTGGAATTGCTCTCACATTTAATTTGTCGCGCGCTGCGCAAATAAAGAGCAGATGAGGGGATTGGTTCTACTGCTGCTTCGATTCAGCAAAGATTAAGGGTATGATATTGAAAAAGGCTAAAACCATTGGTAACTACAATGGCTTTACCCTCGATAATTCAGGTTTCAGCCATGCATTATCAATGCAGATGCAACTTGAAGTATGGCGGGCATGAAAGTAATGTTGACCCACTTTAGCCGTTGTTTTAACGAATCCGAATCTCACATTATCAGGGGTGTAAAAATGGAAACTACCAAGCCTTCTTTCCAGGACGTGCTGGAATTTGTTCGTCTGTTCCGTCGTAAAAACAAACTGCAACGTGAAATCCAGGACGTTGAGAAAAAGATCCGTGACAACCAGAAACGCGTCCTGCTGCTGGACAACCTGAGCGACTACATCAAGCCGGGCATGAGCGTTGATGCTATCCAGGGTATCATCGCCAGCATGAAAAGCGACTATGAAGATCGTGTAGATGATTACATCATCAAAAATGCAGAGATCTCTAAAGAGCGTCGTGATATCTCTAAAAAGCTGAAAGCCATGGGTGAAGTGAAAAACGGCGAAGCGAAAGCAGAGTAACGTTTTATGACAGTAGGGGCGCTGCTAAGCGGCGCCCCTACTGTAGTTTTACCCCGCCAGTTACCATCCGCAGTAAATGCTGCTCAGGCCAGTGAGTTGTCAGTTTTTTCTGTGCCAGCATCCATTTGATGTAATCAACATCATGACGTTTTCTGTCCAGCATCAGACCCACCACGCTGCCGCTGTGCGCAACATTCACCCCGTATAAATCACATTCTTCTACCAGCGCCAATAGCGAATCGAAATCTGGTTTTGGCAACAACATTTGGCTGGCGATTGCGCTAAGCGTGGCAGCCTCTCCCATTCGATAGGGATTTTGACTAATACAGGCTTCCTGTACTTTTTCCCATGCGCGTTTAAGCGCGGGAGCACCTGCCTGTAGCCCGGGCTGGCGGGGAATGCGGTGATAATCTGCGGTACGTAGTGTTTCCGGGCTTTCCAGAACCAACAGGTCAAGCTGGGGCTGCGCTTCACAGGGAATTTGCGTAGAGGCGTCGTTATGATCGAAAAGGGTTAACTGACGGAAAACGGTGCTGTCGGTAGGTTCAAGAGAAACGCAAAGCTGCGCCAGTGTAGGTTCATCTAGCTGATGACCCAGAAAATGAGCGGTGGCAAGCGCGGTGGCGGCAATATCCGCGGTGCTACTGGCCATTCCTTTCGCAATGGGAATCGTTGACTGGATATCTATTCGAATATCCTGACTGATATGCGCCGGGTAGTGCCAGTGCTGCAATAACCGGTCAACCATCGCTCGCGACAATGGGCGTTCATCCACTTGTGGTGAACCAGAGCAGACCTCGACGGTGCTATACCATTCAACCGGGCAGGAGACCAGTTTCTCACTGCCCAGAATCCAGCCCTGGATAAGTTCTCCGCACGATGCGGGACATTGCGCAACAGCCACGTCTTCACCTTTGTGATCAGCAATCCTCGGCGCATAGTGTCATGGCGATCGCGCTATTACCATGATTTGCCGCAATTTGCGGTGCGGCAGGATTAAGCAGGAATGCCCAATGTCACAGTTTCTGATATCGCTATACGCATAACATCCTGCGCGATCATCAACTCTTCATTGGTATTTATAACGGCCACTTTGACCAGCGCAGTTTCAGTTTGAATAAAGGTTGCGTTGCGCTGATTTTTTTCATCATCAACGGCCAGACCTAAGAAATTCAGATTGTGGCAAATCGCAGCGCGTGCTCGGGCTGAGTTTTCACCAATTCCACCCGTAAATACCAAAGCATCCAGGCCGCCCATCTGCATAATATAACTGCCTATTGTGGCGCGAATTCGTTCTGCAAACAGCGTAAGTGCGAGTGCAGCCTGTGAGTTGCCTTCATCTGCGGCGCGTTCAACATCACGATAGTCTGATGAGATACCGGAAACCCCAAGTAATCCCGACTCATTGTTGAGGAGTTGGTTAAGTTGCTGTGGTGTTTTACCTTCGCGCAGGGCAATCCACGGCAAAATAGACGGGTCAATATCTCCGCTGCGCGTACCCATCATCACGCCAGACTGTGGTGTAAAGCCCATCGAGGTATTCACCGATTTTCCGCCCTTGATGGCACAGATGCTGCTGCCATTACCAAGATGACAGCATACGACGCGCAGTGCGCTGAGCGGGACGCCCAGCTTTTCAGCCAACGCGGTACTGACGTATTTGTGGCTGGTACCATGAAAACCGTAACGCCGAATTCCCAGCTCTGAGTAATAGCGCCAGGGCAGAGGATAAACAAAAGAAGGCTCCGTCAGCGTCTGATGAAAAGCAGTGTCAAAAACTGCGACGGCGGGTGCTTCGGGTAATAGCTGACGAAAAACTGCAATCCCCAGTGCATTAACCGGGTTATGCAGTGGCGCCAGTTCTGCAAGACGCTCGATTTCGGCCAGTGTTTCATCGTTGACGAGGGCGGAGTCTTTAAAAGACTCACCACCATGTGCGACGCGATGACCGACGCCATCGATCTCTTCCAGACTCTTGATGATGTTCAGGCTAAGCAGTTTTTCCAGTAACAGCGTTACTGCTTCACGGTGATCGGCAACGGGTAACGTCTCCTGCCATTTCTGTACGGGTGTTTTAAGCGTGACCTGCGCGTCAGACATCCCGATACGTTCAATCAGTCCCTGGCAGATCATTTCACCCTGCGGCATCGCCAGTAACTGAAACTTAAGTGAAGAGCTACCCGCGTTTATGGCCATTATTTTGTGAGACATGACGGTTCCTTTGCATTCAGAAAAATGAACATCTCATCGACCCCGGTATTCTCCAGCGCGCTGGTGATAAACACGTTCTGCGCTCCTGCCTGAACCAACCAGCTTTCTACGAGTGAAATCCTCTGAGGGTTAGCTAAATCGGCTTTGGTGACGAGGCCGATAACAGGTCTGTTCATTGGGCCAGTAAAGCCGGGAGAAAAAGGTGACCATGGGGCGTCGGCATTCAGTACCAGAGCGATAATGTCGGCTTCGCAGGCGCTGGCCAGTAACGCACTGTACAGGCAGCGGTTCTCAAGATATTCACCCGGCGTGTCTATTGTCGTTGGCGACCAGACAATCGCCTGAGTTTTCTGGTAATGAAGTGCTTCTCCGCGCAGGCATTGTGTGAGTGAGGTTTTACCGCACTGGCTGGGGCCAATTAGCATGATGCGTTTCATGTGGTTACGTCCGGGTAATAGGACACGCAGTAAAACGCATCATTTCGCCAAGCGTTCTGGTAACCTGTTTCAGCGCGTACTCAACAGCTGAAACATCACCCGTCAGTACGACTGCACCGGTAAAACGATCGAGAAATCCGATCTCTACCGCACCAGATTTCGTGGCGATATCACAGGCGATAATTGAGGCTTCACTGGGCGTAATGGTTAAAATACCAATGGCCGAGACTGAGTCCTGCAACCCCAACTTTTTGAATAAATCCTTACCAGGATTAGCAATAAGGTGCGCCAGTGTGACCTGCTTGCCGGGTACGTATTCCTGGATCATGCGATCCGTCGGCGGTTGTCTGTCCATTATCCCTCCACTATTTGCCGCCACATGCTTTCATGCGGGCGTGGTATGACGGAGCGATAAACTAGCAGACCTTTTTCCCCGGCGCTTTCGCTGGCGACTGTCACGGCGTTATTGACATCGGAAACATCGCCCGCGACAACCATGTAGCATTTACCACCAATACCGAATGCCATATGCACCCGTACCAGCGTGACATTGGACGCTTTAACTGCACGATCGGCGGCACAGATACACGCCGCTACGCTCCAGGTTTCAACAATCCCGACAGCCTGATGCTTATCCACACTGTTAAGTCCGCTAATTGCCGGGAGAATGCTGGCATGAATGTTTGGGAGCACCAGACTGTCGACGAGCATATCGCCTGCAAGAGATGTCCCTGTTGCAATGGCCTGCTGTACTGCGCCTACGTCACCCCCGAGCATCAGTAAAAACTTTCCAGGGCAGATGGTTTTGCTGACCAGCAAATTCACATTCGCGCTTTTTAGCATCGCATCACCGGCTTCCATCCCTTTGGCGATGCTGGTGAGTTCTAAAATCCCTATAGCCTGAGACATGATTAACCTCTTATTACCGTGATGGATTGCCCGGTTATCTCGCTGACAAGACCGTCAATACTGGCGTGGACAGGTGCGCCTAACGCGCCTTCGGGTACATCAGCAACACATTGGCCACGAACAACACGCTCACCTTTTTGCACGCAGGGGATAGCGCTGGCGCCAATATGCTGGCGTAACAGCAGTGTTGTTTCGTCTGTGGTGTAATCTGCCTCAGACAAGGGCGCGTCGTGGTACCAGTCGCTGAGGCCAAGTTTGGTGATGAGTCGTTTAACCGGAATCAAACGGTACTTCGCCATTTCGTCTTCAGGATTTAGTGGTCCCTCATAACGATGATTAAGCGCCCGTAGTTCACGTTTGAGCATACGGTTGATGCGCATCGGCGAAATGCCTACCGGACAAGCCACACTTTCACAGACATTGCATTCTGAACAGGTCAGGGCAGTGAGCAGCAGCTGCGGGGTGGCTGCCTGTTGGTAGTTCACTGCGCGAACCAGCAGATGCGGTGATAGTTCATGACCGATTAAGTGTCTTGGGCATAAATCAGTGCACAGACGACATTGCTCGCAAACGGTTTTTGCAACCGCAAGCACGGTGCGTTCGTCCTGCATTCGTCGTTGAATCAGCGCATGGGATTTGGGCAATACCAGTAGCCCCCCGGTGGTCTTGCTCACGGGGGTATCCAGCGAAGTAATCAGGCCACCCATCATCGGACCGCCGTTGATAAAACCAGGATCGTCAACGGTGGCGCCACCCGCCAGTGTCAGGACTTCGCGTAAAGGCATACCGATGGGAACACTCAGCGTTAACGGTCTGGCGACCGCACCGTTGACGGTCAGCGTGCGACGGGTAACGGGGTACTGCTGTTCAACCGCTCTGGCGATATTGAGCACGGTCTGGACGTTATTGACCACCACGCCTACGCTAACGGGCAGCGCGGCTGGAGGAACCCGCCTTCCCGTTGCCATCCAGATGGTCAGCACCTCGTCACCGGCCGGATACACATCGGGTAAAATATGTAACCTGATGTTGGTCGGTAAAAGTGGTGTTAACGCATTGATGGCCTTTTGATATTTTTCTTTGAGGGCAATAATGCCTGTATTGGCCCCTGTTGCTGTCATGGCATACTGAACGCCACGTATCAGCCTCGCCGCTTGCACCGCCATTAATTGTTGATCGACTTTCAGCATTGGCTCGCATTCTGCGGCGTTCACCAGAAACGTATCAACCTGCGCCTGGAGTTTAACGTGTGCAGGAAACCCTGCACCACCGGCCCCAACCACGCCTGCTGCACGCACGCGATCGCGTATCGTTTGTGCGTCATAAAGAACATGTTCTGCCGTCATGGCTGTACTCATAATAATTCCTCAAGCAGTTCCTGAATGGCACTGGCATCGGCTACGCGGGGATTGGTTTGCAACGTGACATCAGCCAGTGCGGCCTGAACCATCGACGGTATACGTTGCGACCAGGTATGCTTCTCGTCTTTCAGTGCATCAACAAATGACGGTAACGCGCACTGTTTTTTGAGTTGTTCAATATGATGAATGAGCGCATTGAGTGCCGCCGTATCATTCGTACTATCCGGGCATAAATGGCAGGCTTTAGCGAAACGGGCATAGCGCTTTGCTGCCCGCGGGTCGCGTGCATTAAACTGAATGACACGAGTGAGTAACAGTGCGTTGGCCAGCCCATGGGGTAAGTGAAACTGACCACCGAGCTGATGGGCAATAGCGTGATTGATGCCCAGCCCCGCCTGGCTAAATGCCATCCCTGCCAACGTAGAGGCATTGTGCATTTTCCCCCGAGTAGCCAGGCAATCACCTTTGCTAACCGCAACAGGCAGGTACTGGAAGACAATTTGCGCGGATTTTTCCGCCAGCGCATCCGTGAAATCACTGGCTTTTGTCGATACATAGGCTTCCAGTGCATGTGTCAGGACGTCCAGTCCGGTATTCGCAGTAATAGCGGGTGGTACGCTGACAACCAACATAGGATCAAGAATGGCCATGTCAGGGTAGAGCGCGTTATTAAAGAGTGGATATTTAATACCTTTCTCTGGATCGCTGATCACGCAGGCACTGGTCACTTCCGAGCCTGTACCGCTGGTGGTGGGAATTGCCACACAGGTTTCGATTTCAATGCCAAACTGACGGCTGAACCAGACGATAGCTTTGGCGGCGTCAAGTGCGGAGCCACCGCCAAAACCAATCACGACATCCGGTTGCAGGGACTGCATTTGTGCAATCCCCTGGACTACCGTACTGATGGTGGGATCGGGTGTTATATCACTGAAAATGCTGATGCGGTTATCCGCGGGCAGCGTATTTCGCAGCTTTTCAATCAGGGGGGAACGTGCGAGAAAACCGTCGCAAATAATCCAGATATGCTTATTGGAGAAGCGCTTAAGCACATCCAGACTTCCCTGGCCGCTGTACAATTGTGTTTGCAGTGAAAAGCTATTCATAACGGCCTCATTAGCGAATAGAAAAACCGTTGGTGAGCACGCAACGACGAGAGCGTGCGAAAGTTCGCGCTGACGTCGTGCCTTCACCAGTAGGGGTAGCGATAGTAAAGGTGGTAAAGCCTTCACCACCGACACCAATACCGGCGTAAGAGGGGCCATTTTTCACAAAGATAGAGGTCTGAAGGGTGCGGGCAGCAAGATTCAGACGTGACACGTTTTGTGAATGCATGATGGCAGTGTGATGCAGTCCCTCTTCAACTTTCAGTGCCAACGCCAGTGCACTGTCAAAATCCTTTACGCTCACGATGGGCAGCATTGGCATCAACTGTTCGCTGGTGACCCATGGATCGTCAGCATTGACGATGCCAATCAACAGGCGAGGTGTTTTTGCCGGAACCGGTATGTCCGCAGCTTCAAGCAGGGCTGCTGGACTCTTTCCAACCAGTTTTTTATTGGCTATGCCTTCAGGCAGACAGGCGGCGCGCAGTTTGTTGATGTCTTCGTTGTGCAGAAGTAACGCGCCAAAAGACTGCATTTGTTGGACCAGTCGTTCAGCAACAGCATCGACAACAATCAGGCTTTTCTCAGCAATACAGGGCAGGTTGTAATCAAACGATGCACCGTTGATGATATCTTCAGCTGCTTTAACCAGGTCAGCAGTTTCATCCACAATACAGGGCGGGTTTCCTGCGCCAGCACCAATAACTTTCTTCCCGCTTTTCATACCCATAGCAACAATGCCAGGGCCGCCGGTAATCGCCAGAACTGCGATTTTAGGGTGAGCCATCATCTGCTGGGTAGCTTCAAAAGTAGGTTCTGTGACCGTGACGACAAGATTCCTAATCCCGCAGCAGCGGAAGGCAATATCTTCAATCATGGCAATCAGTTTCAGTGATACCACTTTTGCGCCAGGGTGCGGGCTGAAGTAAACGCTGTTTCCCGCGGCCAGCATGCTAATGCTGTTATTGATGATGGTTTCCGTGGGGTTCGTACTTGGCGCAACGGAGCCAATCACCCCAAATGGAGAATACTCAAACAACACCATGCCACCGTCACCGGTAAGTGCAGTGGTGGTGAGGTCTTCGATGCCTGGGGTGTTATCCAGCGCAGCTTTATTTTTAAGAAACTTATCCTCTTTGTTACCCATACCCGTTTCTGTTGCGCTTTCAGCGGCCAAAGAAGCCAGATGAGGCGTCAGTTCTTCCCGCAGGGCGTTTATGATGGCGCTGCGGGTTTTTAGCGGACATTGCTGGTAACGCAAAAAAGCCTGATGAGCGGCATCGATCGCTTCACCGACGCACGGAAAAATTCCGTTACCCTTAACGTCTGTTTTTGCCGGGGCGAGTTGCTCAGTCAAAATGTTGCGGATAAGGGTTTCAAGTTCTGAAGTATTCATTGATGTGTTCTCACGTTAATCGCCGCAATGGCCGTTTCTGCAATGTCCATATCCTGCTCAACGCTTCCTCCGCTGATGCCAAGACCCCCAAGGAGTAAACCTTCGCGCCATAATGCGTAGCCGCCTCCAAAGGTGACGATTTTTCCCTGCATATGGCTTTCCAGACCGTAAAGTGCGGCGCCCGGCTGAACCGCGGACGTCAGTTCGTGCGTGGCAGTTTTCATTGCGACGGCGGTCCAGGCTTTTTTCGGTGCCAGCTCACTACTGACGAGCAAGGCATCTGGCATGCGCCATGTCACTGTAGGCGTACCATTGGTATCCACTATGCTGACAACAACAGGGACCTGGAGCTCTTCAGCGCGCGTTACTGCCGCGCGTGTCAGTTGATGGAGTTCGTGAAAAGACAAAGACATAGTCGACTCCCTGGTGACTGCTGTGCGAGTGGCCGCAAGATAGCGCTCCGCCACTTTCTGGATAATGTCGTTTTGATGGGCGTCATGATCTTCTGCGCGTGCAAGCGCATATAAACAGTCAGACAGGCGGTTGATATAACGCATCAGTACGTGTCTGACGGGGATTTCGCTGGAGAGCTCGACCAGTCGCCTCTCTGCGCGGCGAGCCAGCGTGCGGGCAAAGTGCAGACGACTGGCGGCTTCGCAGCGGCCAGGTAAAATAAAGCTGCGCAGGGGCGGCATTCTTCCCATTGCGGTATCAATGGCGGCTTCCAGCGCCGCAATTTCTTCCGAACTGATGTAGCGCTGATCGGGAGTGGGCTGTTCGCTCTCGCTGGCCAGTTCGGCACTGAACCAAAACAACTGCAATTGAATATCTTCAAGTAAGAGACGATGTTGCTGACTTTTTACCGCGCAGGCACACAGGCTCAATGCAGCATTGAGTTCATCCAACGTACCGTAGGCCTCAACGCGCGGATGCGATTTACTCACGCGTTGTCCGGTAAAAAGCGCTGTTGTGCCAGCGTCGCCAGTGCGGGTATAAATCGCCATAGTTCCTCCTAACGAGAAAGCGTGTCGACGATGCCGACGATCGCCAAATCGATGGCCTCATTAGGGCCGGAAAAAACATGCCTGGCGCTCGAACCGCTACTGAGTAACACCAATTCGCCAGTCCCTGCACCGACTGAGTCAACCGCGACTTCATCTCCGGTAACGGGGGAGGCGGGGAGCTCTCCGTCAGTGCTTACCCGGCGTACCAGCAACAGTTTTTTCCCCACCAGCGATGGTGACTTTTGCGTAGAAACCACAACGCCTGTAACCCTTGCCAGATACATGGTTCACTCCTGCTTAATTAATTGAATATTTCGCGTACTAACCGCTTCCCGAGCCAGTGCCGTCACGACACAGCGACGACGCAACACCAGGATGCCACCGTTAAGTTGGGCAACATCGGCATAACTTAAGAGCGTTTCAGGATGCAGCATGACGATGTGCCCCAGTTCATTACTGAACTCCAGCGGCAGTCGCGTGAGCTTTTTCACGGGGAGTGCCGGTAGCAGCCGATGCTGTAGAGTGATTTTTACGCGAAGTCCGCATGCCAGCGCCTCGTGGATTGTTACCGCCGCGACACTGGACGGAATGCAATCTGCAATTTTCTCCAGTAAAGGCAGGTCTGCCTGCAGGAGGTGCAGTGACGAGTACTGACAACATAATGTCCGGGAATCGATTTCCCGTAACTGTGCGACGCTCAGCGTGATGGTACTTTCCGCGCGTTTTTTGAGCCGGGAAACAACTTCCTCAATGATGCGTTGCAGCAGTTCGTTGTTCATCGTGGGGTCACCAATGTGGCAAATGCCTGCGGATTATCAGCGCCTGCTGCATTGGCTTCGTCTGTATCGATATGCATCTCAAGGCGCATATCCGGTGAAACGCGTACGGCGACATTATCGAAAATCAGTCGGCGTTCATCGCCATTGATAGCCACGGAGACTTTATCTCCATGAGATACGCGCAGTATCAGCGCATCCAGCGGCGACATATGGATATGTCGCTGAGCAACTATAACCCCGGAGGGTAAGTCCAGTTCAGCAAAGGGGCTGATAAGACGAATGCCAGGCGTTCCCTGAATATTACCGGACATGCGTAGCGGTGCTGCGATGCCTAATGTGCGGGCGTCGGTACGCGATATCTCCACCTGGCTAGTACTCCGCAGTGGACCAAGCAGACGCACATTCTTTAACTGACCTTTCGGTCCGACCAGTGTGACGGTCTGGTCTGCGGCATATTGTCCGGGCTGCAACAGGCCCTTTTTCTCGCTAATCGGCTGATTAGGGAACAGCCGAGTGTAGTCCTCGGCGCAAAGATGGATGTGGCGGTTCGAAATCCCGAGAGGAATAGGGCGTTCACGCATTTCATCCAGTACTTTACTGACCGTTGTTTCCAGTTGCTGTTTATCCATTACGCTTCACCTCGTTTGCCTGAATGCAGGCAGAGAGCGCGTGGCTCGCCTTTCTGGCGAGGGCAGGCAGGGTCAAGACACAGATTGCAGCTAATCAACTCTGCCTGTTGCGCTGCTCCAGGTAATGCAATTTCTGTAGCCATCTCTTCTTGCTCTTGCGATACATCAGGTATCGCTGTTGGCGTTGGCGTTGGCGCTGGCTGCACGGGCACACTGTGGGAAAGAATGCCTTCTCCGGGCCTGGAAATGACCCTGTGCGCGACCAGTCCATTTTGCCGTTCTGCTAAACTGGCACCGGTGGATATAGCCGCCTGAACGGAGGCCACATCCCCGATGATTTTGATCACCGTCCAGCCTGAACCGTTGGTTTTTTCGAGGCCCACCAGCGTGATGGAAGCGGCTTTCGCCATGACGTCCGCGCAACTGATGGCTAATGCCAGACCACTAACTTCAAGTAATCCCAGTGATTGCTTCACGCTGTGCTCCTTGTTTACGGCGATTTATGCGGATTTAGGTAAAATGGCTTCAACGTCGCTGTGTGGACGTGGAATAACGTGACAGGATTTCACCTCTCCAACAGCACTCGCTGCTGCGCTTCCTGCATCTACGGCGGCTTTTACGGCGCCGACATCTCCGCGGACCATCACGGTGATAAGTCCTGAGCCAATTTTTTCGTAACCAACCAACTGCACATTTGCGGATTTCACCATGGCATCAGCGGCTTCAATAGCGCCGACGAGCCCTTTTGTTTCAACCAGTCCCAGTGCGTTATTCATACTGCTTTTCTCCTGTGGATTATGAGTGGCAGTCCCGGAAGGGGATGCCTTTTACCAGTCGCGCAGCGTTATTACCAATGCTCCGGCGAGCGTGGCTATTTTGTTGATACGTCAGCGTAAAAAGTGGCGCTGAGGTGGGTAGATTCTTATAGTGCACAACCAGCTTTTCCCGGCTGCATCCAATGCCGACCAGCAACGGTGACTGACAAGCGGCCAGCCATGCGTTGTGGGTAATGTCAGTCGAGTGGGTCTGTTGAATCACGAAGGGGATACCTTCTTCTTCAATGCCCAGCAGAACGTCATTCCAGATGTTTGCGCAGTCACCCATGGCGAAGATCACGATAGCGGGTACAGTGAGGTTACTTTCCATGAGCGAATGCCTTGTACCAGGAGAGAATTAACCCCGTCGCAACTGCGTTGCGCGGACCTTCCGAGCCCCGAATATTGCCGCGACCCGCGACCAGGCGATAATGAGCCAGCGCATCAGTAACCAGTTGCGGAACTTCGAAGTCCAGCGAGGAACCTCCAACCAAAACGACAAAGGGGATGTCCCGAATATTCCCGGTCGGGCTAACCTGTCGCAGCGCCCTCAGCGCGTTGGTCACAAAAACACGCTCTTTAGCGCTGCGACGAATAGCACGCACTTTTTCCAACGCCAGATCGCCGGGCAGTGGCACCAGTTCATCAGGTTTTACAACGCATACGCGAGCGAAAACGGCAGGAGGGAGAGGCGTAGGGAAGAACTGAACGCTGCCATCTTCGTGACGCAGGTGGAACAAGCTCTCTACTTTCGCCAGCGGGTACTTCTTGATCTCTTCCGCCAAATAGCGGTCATCCAGACCCAGTTCACGGGCAATAATCATCGTGACCATATCGCCTGCGCCCGCTAGGTGTGTGGCAATAATGTCGCCCTTAGGATTAATGATAGAGGCGTCAGTAGACCCGGCCCCAAGATCCAGAATAGCCAGTGGACGTGTGGTACCCGGTGTGGTTAAGGCGCCCAGAATAGCGGCTTCGGCTTCAGCACCACCAACCTGCACATCAATGTTGAGTTTTTGCGTGATTTCCTGGGCAATCATCGCCATTTGCAGACGATCTGATTTCACCATAGAAGCAATACCAACGGCCTGTTCCAACGAAAACTCGCCAGCAAGTCCCCCGGTCACGCTGACTGGAACTGAAGTATCAACGGCCAACAGATCCTGAATAAAGATTTCATGGCTGGGTTTGTTGGTTAATTCAGCCATTGTCTGGCGAACGTGCTCTAGCATGCCGCCAATATTGGTTCCCGCCTCTCCGGTGACGTTATCCAGCTTCGGGCATTCACCAACCGCTTTCATAATCGCGTCGGCACCTGCTGCGACATCGACGCGTACGGTTCGTCCCTGCGATTGCAGTTCCAGGTTCCCGGCAGGGATTGCACGAGCCTTCACATCACCTGATGGCGTTTTCACCACTACCGCAGAGCGGTTGCCAATCAGCGCGCGGGCCATCGGGACAATGTTTTTGGTCTCTTCTGCGCTAAGGCTAAAGACAGTTGCGATTCCGTACGGGTTAGAAAGGGTTTCGATAACCTTGCCCGGAACCGCGACCTCAATGGCAGCCAGCATGCCCAGCGGGATGCGGTCGATATGAAGGACTTCATCGACGATGGGCAGGGGATGAGTCAGACGATTACTGACCAGCACGCCATCGTCCTGTTGCAAAATAACGCCAGTCAACTGGTATCCGGCGCGTGCGGAAGCATTAATCATCGTGGCGACATCGGCAAAATCGAAAGCCGATGAAACGACCAGGATATAAGGCGTATCCGCCGGACGGCTCAGGAGCTCTTCCGGCGTAATGGTTACACCAACGCCTAACCCGACACCGCCAGGCGTTTTGGGGTTGTGACCGATCATGGTGGATTCTGTGATGATGGTTTCGGTGATGGTTTCCATCGCCACGTCACCGATAACCGGTGTGGCTTCGTTAATACGGATGAGCGAAATATCGCTGACATTAATGCCGGCATTTTTTGCCGCCTGTGCAAGTGCCTCCTGAATACCAAACACATTACGCAATGTGCCTTTAATTCCGGTGGTTTCCGCCAGTGCGCTGCCGGAAATACTTAGCACGCCAGTCTCATCCAGGGTTGCCAGTGCAACTTCCGTTGATGAGTTGCCTATATCAATGCCAGCTATATATCGCATCGTTTCACCCTGATGTTAGTCGTCGCCTTTAAGTTTCTTGCGCTCTACATACAGCGCTGCTGCTTCACGAACGAACGCGGCACAGATCTTCGCCTGATAGCGACTCTCCAGATCGTCGGCGATGGCCATCAACTCGTCTTTCGTTGAGCGATAAGGCCGTAACGCGTTGTAGATCTCAAGAATGCGGTCGTCAGGTACAGCAGTCAGTTCGGCTGCACGTTCGAAGTTCATCGCCAGTCTGTCACGGCCGGCGTCTTTGGCGATGTCCGCCTGAATACGCAGCGTTTCAGGTGTGATACGCATATCCTGCGCGGTCACTTTATTGCTCAGAACATTTTCGAGCGTGAAGTCATCCAACGTTTTGTTGGTTGCGGTTTTGACCCACTCAGGATGCTTATTCGCCAGCGGGTAATCCGTAACTTTTGCGGTATGTGCTGGAGCTGCCGCCGTAACGGGAGAGGTTGTTTCTCCTTGCAGACTGTTCATCCGGCTCAACACATCCCGAACCATCGATTCAATTGCGTCGGTATTCATGGAGTTATCCTTTATCAAAGCGCCACGCGCAGTTCCTGCGGGTTTTTGCCCGTCACGACGTATTTGGTCTCTTTAATGTGCAAAATGGCTGATTTCGCCTGATACTTCGGACGCGCCATTTGGTCATTTAGCGTCGGGACCGGTTGCGGAGACTCACGCTTGGCGTAACGCGCAGCGTTCTTACCAATCTGACGGTAGGTTTCCAGCGTCAGCAGCGGTGCCTGTGGGAACAACTCCAGGTTAGAAAGCGGCGGTAACCCTTGCTGGTGGATAACCGTGGTGCCTTTGGACTGGATGCCAATTGAGATCCCGGAACCACTCAGGCGGTTACCTTCCACAGCCACAAACGCAACATCGGAAGATTTAAAGCAACGGATTACGCGTGCTTTAATTCCCTCTTCTTCAATACCGGCTATCACTTCGCGCAAAATATTTTTGTGCGGAATACCGACGATATTGACGGTTTGTGAGAGACCAAACGCCGGACCTACGGCAATAATGACTTCGTCCTGCTGCTGACCTTGTTTGGCTTCGCCAATTTCGGTCAGAAAGCCGTCGCCCTGTACCGTTGCAGCCTGTGGCGCACTGGTCGCGGCCGATGCGCGAAAAGAGACGGGTTTATCGCTGGTCTGCATTTCAGCCAGCACATCCTCAATTATCTGACGCAGCAGTTTTTCATTGATTTCCATTGTTCACCCCTTAGCCAAGCTCGTTGGGATCAAGTGCGCCAGGGATGTTTTTAATTTCTTCCCAGCGTTCGCCTTGCAGGCGATAACCTGTTGCCGGACCGGCATAATCGTTGACGTCATTCACTGCGGAAAGCACTTGTCCGTCGCCGACGATAATGGCGGAGGTATGCAGATAGTCTCCGGTTAACTTGGCTTTTTGGATGTTGAGCATGTCTTGAGCAACATCGGTAAACCCACCCTGAGCAAGGGCTTTCACCACTTCCAGGCCGTTACGGTTTTTATTGATGATCTCTTGCGCAAATTTGATGTCTTCAACGATGTTACGCTCTGGCATATCTTTTGAACCGTGGGCGTAGGTTGCGGCCTCGACTTCTTCGTCGGTGATTGGCGGTAATCCCATCCCGGCGAATACGGCCTGCAGTGCGCGAGCCGCTTTATTGCGAATGGCGATAACGTCTTCTTCACGCACCGGACGCAAACCACCGTCGACTTTCAGATCGCGCTGGATGACGTTGTAATCGTCAAAATCTTCGGCATCCTCGTTGGAACCGGCGAACATGTTGTCGTAGTTCGGAACAGCGGAATAACCAGATGAAATGAAATCTGTACCCGGCAAGAATTGCATCAGCAGACGAGCAGTACGACGCATATCGGAGTGGGTGAAGGTCTGGTCGTTACTGGAGGCGCATTCCAGATCCAGTGACGAGCAGATCAGGTTTTCCGCCAGTACCGCGCGAATGCCTGATGGCACGGCAGACGGTACGCCGATGCAGCTTACGGAACCGTTTTGCAAACCCTGAACGCCAGCCGCCTTGGTGATGTAAATGCAGCGTGCTTCCAGATAAAGCATCGATTTGCCTTCGGCGTAGCCCATCTGAACTTCTGAACCGGAGCCAGAAGTGAAGCGCATTTTCAGGCCACGTGAGGCGTAAGAAGAGGCTAAGAAACCTTTCGACCATGGCGTATCGTCACCATCGGTGAAGACCGGTTCGGTGCCGTAAACGGAAATGGTTTCGGCGTAGCAAGTGTGGCCCAACATACCGAGCTTCAGCTCGGTGGCTTCTTCCAGGGAGCACTGCGTCAGTACGCCCGGACGACCAACCTGAGAGCCGACCAATAGCGCGATGGCGTTGAACGGCGCGTAGCGTGCTACCGCAACCGTGGTTTCTTGTTCGTCAAACCCACGCCATGCGCCTTCGGCGGCATCGGCAGCAATCTGTACCGGGTTGTCTTTAACGTTAGTCACGTGCGCTTGTTGAGAAGGGGTTCGGCGGGCACGCATTTTCTGCATTGCCATCATCATCTCAACGACGTTCATGTGCGAAACCACTTCCACAATTTTCGCTGGCGTCATTGCAGTGGTCAGAGGAACAATGTCCATACGCTTGACGTTAGGGTCGCAAAGCATATTGGCGAGTTTAACCGAGTCCATCGCCATCACCTCTTCAGCGCGGGCCAGGTTAATGCCGTAGCGCGCGATGAAGTGGTCAATCAGATCAAATTCACTGACGGATTTGCCGTCCAGTTCAGTGACGATACCGTTGACGATTTTAATCGACGGCTTAGGGTCGTTCGGGCTTTCCATCGCAATGAAGCCTTCTTCGATCCACTCCTTAACGAAGCCGTCCTGATTCACAGGGCGTTTCGCCAGTGCTTCAAATCTTTTCGATCTCATGAATCAGCCTCACTGATATCAGATATAGGACGGACGGTCGTTTTTGGGTTCTGAGCCCAGGGTCGCCAGCACGGTTTTACCGATCTCACGGGCTGAGATAACGGCCTGACGCACAGCCCCAGAGTCACCGGAAATGACCAGAATGGCTTCGTTGCTGAAACTGGTGCCATGAGCGGGAGAACTGTAGGCCACCACTTCAACATTGGCGGATTTCAGCGCCGTATCGGCCATCAGTACACCAACGGAGGCAGGGGCACCGACGATAACGCCACAGGCACGACCAATTGGTGCTCCGAAGGCTTTTTCCAGCGCGTAGCTGGCGCGCGCCGTGTATTGCATTTCGATGTGTCCGGCTTCGTTGGCATATACATCGCCAAAGGTGCGATCCAGTTCTTTCAGCGCAACTTCAATCCCGCGCTTCACGTCAGAAACGTCGTTACCGCCTAAGATAATCAGCGAGCCGTGACCCGCGCCGCCTTTGGTATCACGAGGAAGCTCAATACTGACGACTTCAGTATTTGTGGCTTTTACCGCTTCATCGGCGGCCATGATGTGTGGGCCTGCGCCTGTGCGTGCGCCGAGGATACCGATGGAGCGATAGCGCTTTTCAAGTTTCATCGCGTCCAGTAAGGCACTGTCTACGTTGGCGATTACCAGACCGACGGTGTCGCCAATCGCAGTACCGACAAACTCCGTTAAACTGCAGCTCTTCTCTGCCATAGCCGTTTCTCGTGTTGGGTGAGTATTTTCAGGGATAGCCTGTTGTTCTGGCGTTGCCACACGAGCAATCACCTGCGCCATGATCTGTTCAACCAGCTCATTGCTGCTCATTAGCTAATTCCCTTCGGTAAGATTTTTTCGACATCGGTGTGAGGGCGTGGGATCACATGTACGGCTTTCACTTCTCCCACGTTGCGTGCGGCGGCGGCACCGGCATCTGTTGCTGCTTTAACCGCGCCGACATCACCGCGAACAATGACTGTTACCAGCCCTGAACCAATTTTTTCGTAGCCGACCAGCATCACATTGGCTGATTTCACCATTGCGTCTGCGGCCTCTATGGCTGCAGTTAAGCCTTTGGTTTCTACCATTCCTAACGCTTCTTGTTGCATAAAGACCTCGCCTGGGTTGTCCCGATTTTCATGACTATAAAAAGAAGCGAGGAAAAAGAATGGCTGACTTGAAAGTGTGAGTGAAAAAATAGTGAGGATATGGTGATATAAAATTGCTGAGAATTGTTGTAATTCATTGTTTTTAAATGATTTATTGAATATTGTCAATATGACAAATTAGTTATGTTAATTCCATATTTACACTTTTTGAGGTGACAAGAT
>NZ_JANEWL010000073.1:0-24889 GCF_028069815.1 Citrobacter sp. Awk 2 | reverse complement strand
TTATAAATATGCATTTAATAAGAATTCGGCCCATTCGGCGGCGTGTTTTTATAAAGATGATGACAAGAATTTGCTATCACAACACGATTTTGACGCACATACAGCCTTCAGGTTGCCAACAATTTGCCGACACCGCTTTTTATAGTAAGTCTCGAAGTATTCTACGAGCCAGCAAGGAGACCGCTGGTAAAGACACGAACTCTGCTTAGAAGGTGTCACAATGAACGATTCACTAAAAGCGCAATGCATTGCCGAGTTTTTGGGTACCGGGTTATTTTTGTTTTTTGGCATTGGATGCCTGAGCGCCCTGAAAGTAGCCGGTGCCAGTTTAGGGTTGTGGGAAATCTGCATTATATGGGGGCTGGGGATCTCACTGGCAGTTTATCTGACTGCAGGGATCTCGGGTGCACATCTCAATCCCGCTATTACTATCGCACTGTGGCTGTTTGCCTGTTTTCCTGGCCGTAAAGTGTTGCCGTACTCCATTGCTCAGGTGGCTGGTGCCTTTGGTGGCGCTCTGCTCGCCTATTTGTTGTATGGCAGTTTGTTTATCGAGTACGAAACCGCCCACCACATGGTGCGGGGCAGCCTCGAAAGTTTGCAGCTTGCCAGCATATTTAGTACTTATCCTGCCGCTGCACTCAGCGTCTGGCAGGCTGCACTGGTGGAAGTTGTGATTACCTCTATTCTGATGGGAATGATCATGGCGCTCACCGATGATGGCAATGGGATTCCCCGGGGGCCGTTAGCACCACTACTGATCGGTATTCTGGTTGCTGTTCTTGGGGCTTCTACCGGGCCGCTTACCGGATTTGCCATGAATCCGGCTCGTGATTTTGGGCCTAAATTGTTCGCATGGATGGCGGGATGGGGGGATGTCGCGATGACTGGGGGGCGTGATATTCCTTACTTTATTGTCCCGATCGTGGCACCTATCATTGGTGCTTGTGCGGGGGCAGCAATTTATCGTTACTTTATTGGCAAAAACTTACCGTGTAATAGCTGTAAGCTGGAGGAAAATGAGCGTTAGCTTCACGGAAAATGTTTATTTTTGAAATGTAATAACTGTTTTCGTGATCAGGTTTCCTGAACCGCTTAAAAAGTCTCCCAAGAATGGGAGACTTTTGTTATGTTCGAATACGCCTTTTATCATTGCTTTGGATAGTGAGATGAAAAGCGGATGTAAATAACATGTTTTATTTATAACAATAAATTAACTGAGAGGTTTTATCATGATTTCTGCGAGTGCCCTGAACTCAGAACTCATTAATAAAATCGCACAGGATTTTGCGCAGGCCACCAGTCTGGCTGTTGTGGTTGTCAATATTCACGGTGATGAAATTTCTGAGCTTTTTAATTTCACCCCTTTTTGCCAGTTGATGCGCCAGCATCCTCAACATAGTACGCGATGTCGTATGAGCGATCGCTGTGGGGGACTGGAAGCTTCAAAATCCGATCAACCTTGCATTTATCGCTGCCATGCCGGACTTACCGACTTCTCCATTCCGCTGGTCATTGCGGGACATCTGGTAGGGTTTGTCTTATGTGGTCAGGTGCGCTTAAGTAATGACGTGGGGCTGGTGGATATTCTGAACGTGGACGACCGTTGGCAAGCCGATCCTGAACTGGTGAGTGAATTTCGTAATGTACCGGAAATGGACTATTCGCGGGTTATTGCCTCTGCTGATTTGCTAAAGCTCATTGTAGAAAATTGTCTTAAAAAACAACTGAATTTCGTCGTGATTAAAGACAATCCGCAACAGTCAGAGCCGGTGCGGGCTAATCGTAGTCCGAACCCTCATGACAGTAAAATGAAGAAAGCCTTGCGTTATATTGATGCGCATTTATCGGACGAGCTTCGTCTGGAAGATGTTGCCTCTCATGTTTATCTCAGCCCTTACTATTTCAGCAAATTGTTCAAAAAATATCAGGGGATAGGATTTAACGCATGGGTAAATCAACAGCGAATGGCGAGTGCCAAAGAGTTACTTTGTCATAGCGACTGGAGCATTGCCAGTATCGCGCGAAATTTAGGCTTCTCACAAACCAGTTATTTTTGCAAAGTTTTCCGTCAAACGTACCAGGTTACGCCGCAGGCTTTCCGTCAGCAAATAAATGTCATCTCATCTGAAGAGACAGCTTAAATAGCAATAATTTGCTATTGCCGATTTTTGATATCTTATGCTATGTCAGTCATTATAAAATGAAAAATAACTACAGCAGTCAATAAATTGTCATAGCGCAACAAAATAATAGTATTTGAGGGATAAACTGCACCAGTTTTTATTTTTGTGATGAGATACAGTGTCTGTGTGAAAGACTTTCTTTATTCTTTAATGACGCTTTCATTCAAAAAATGAACATATGAATAAACGGGTTGAGGCCATAACATTGGTTGAATGTACCCGGCAAGATATTAAATTGAATTATTGTCATGAGGTCGTGAATTTGCCTCAAGACACAGAGCCAAATTAAATCGGCTCTTGAACTGACAGGTTTGCCACATTTGTGGTAGGGAAGGGGGTGAGAATCCCCCGCAGCCCCCGCTGCTGTGATGCTGACGACCCCGTATAGACCACTGATCGCAAGATTGGGAAGGACGGGCGAGGACGACGCTAAGCCAGAAGACCTGCCTGTCGGTGACTACCAACAACTTCGGTGGGAAGTGGGTTGCGCAGATGCATACAGTCGAGAGACTGGGTATCTATACACCCCTACCACCCTGAACAGGATCAGGGTATGGCGGCCAGTTTTCACGCATTTGTTCTTGCAGGTACCGGTAGCGGCTGTGGCAAAACCACGGTAACGCTGGGCTTGTTGAGCCTGATGAAAAAGCGCGGT
Source organism: Citrobacter sp. Awk 2 (assembly GCF_028069815.1). Taxonomy (NCBI): domain Bacteria; kingdom Pseudomonadati; phylum Pseudomonadota; class Gammaproteobacteria; order Enterobacterales; family Enterobacteriaceae; genus Citrobacter; species Citrobacter sp. Awk 2. Next base: position 22,048 of record NZ_JANEWL010000073.1, on the reverse strand, counting down.
TTACGCGTCCAGCCATGCAAAGTCGGTCCTGATTACCTTGATACTGGCTGGCACACCGCGGTATGCGGTACGGCTTCCCGCAATCTTGATAGCTTCATGCTACCCACCTCTACACTGAATGCCCTATTTTGCGAGCAGATGCAGCACGCGGATATTGCCGTTATCGAAGGCGTTATGGGGTTATATGACGGCTATGGCACAGACCCTGATTACTGCAGTACTGCGGCGATGGCGAAACAGTTGGGTTGCCCGGTCATTTTGCTGGTTGATGGTAAGGCTGTTTCTACTTCGATAGCCGCCACGGTGATGGGATTCCAGCATTTTGATCCCAGTCTGAACATTGCAGGCGTGATTGTTAATCGGGTCAACAGCGAAACACATTACCAGCTACTCAAAGTTGCGATTGAGCGTTATTGCTCCGTGCCTGTATTGGGCTATGTTCCTCGCATGGAGGGCGTCGCGCTCCCTGAGCGTCATCTGGGTCTGGTTACCGCTCGTGAGTCAGTTATCAACCAGCAGCCGTGGCAGGATTTTGCCGCGACGCTGGAACAGACGCTGGATATCGACGCGCTGCTGGCCTTAAGCGCGTCAGACAACCTTCCTGTTGGTGAATGGCCCGCACTGCCTGCTGCAGACGCAGGCGCAGGGTTAACCCTGGCCATTGCTGATGACGAGGCGTTCAACTTTTATTATCCGGATAACATTACGTTACTGGCGCGTACAGGCCTCAACATTGTTCGTTTTAGCCCGCTGCACGATACCTGTTTACCGGACTGTCAGATGATTTGGTTAGGCGGTGGATATCCGGAACTGCATGCTGCGGCTCTGGCCCGTAATGTCACCATGCTGGAGCAACTGCGAGCGGCACATCAGCGTGGCGTCGCTATTTATGCAGAGTGCGGAGGGTTGATGTATCTCGGTAGCTCGCTGGAGGACAGCAACGGCGATCGCTGGCTAATGGCGGATATCATTCCTGGGCACAGCAAAATGGGCAAACGACTGACCCGGTTTGGCTACTGCGAGGCACAAGCCACACAGCAAACATTGCTGGCAACGACCGGTGAAGTCCTGCGCGGGCATGAATTCCACTATTCCGATTTTACCCCTGAAACTCCGGCGGTGATGAGTTGCCGCAAGGTGCGTGATGGCAAAACGCTGCAGGCCTGGTCAGGCGGATGGCAGGTCGGAAATACCTTCGCCAGCTACCTGCACGTTCATTTTGCCCAGCGCCCCGAAATGCTCAATCACTGGCTGGCCGCTGCGAGGAACGCGCTATGACGATACTTGCATGGTGCGTTGCCTGGCTGCTGGATTTTATCATTGGCGATCCGCAGAACTGGCCTCACCCGGTGCGCTGGATTGGCAACCTTATCTCCGCAGTCCAGCGAGTCATTCGGCGTTATTGCCATCGTGATAGCACGCTGAGAATCGGTGGTGCCGTGATGTGGATCGTGGTGGTTGGTGTGACATGGGGCGTTTCCTGGGGAGTGCTGACGCTAGCGAATTCCATTCATCCGTGGCTGGGATGGGGCGTAGAGGTGTGGATGATCTTTACCGTGCTGGCGGGGCGTTGTCTGGCGAATGCTGCGCTGGATGTTGAGCGTCCATTGCGTGCCAATAATCTCGCCGAAAGCCGGGAAAAACTCTCCTGGATTGTGGGACGTGATACCTCACAGCTGCAACCAAAACAGATCAACCGCGCCGTGGTGGAAACCGTGGCGGAAAACACCGTTGACGGCATCATCGCGCCGCTGTTCTTTCTCTTACTGGGCGGTGCGCCGCTGGCGATGGCCTACAAAGCGGTGAATACCCTCGATTCAATGGTGGGGTACAAACATGAAAAATACCGTGCTATCGGCATGGTCAGCGCCCGTCTGGACGATGTCGCTAACTTTATTCCGGCAAGACTGAGCTGGTTGCTGCTGGGTGTGGCAGCGTTTTTATGCCGCCAGGACGGCGCACGCGCTTTGCAGATTGGCTGGCGTGATCGCTACAACCATAGCAGCCCAAACTGCGCGTGGTCGGAAGCTGCTGTGGCCGGCGCATTAGGTATTCGCCTGGGGGGACCCAATGACTACTTCGGCGAGCGCGTTGAGAAACCGTGGATTGGCGATCAACAACGAGACATTTCTGTAGACGACATTTCCCAAACGATTCGATTGATGTGGGTAGCATCGACCCTGGCACTGGCGCTTTTTATTGCGCTGCGCTGGCTGTGGGTCGGTGTCGCCTGAGGACAACAAAATGCACTATATCCAGCAACCTCAAGCGATTGAGGCCAAAAGTTTCGACATCATTGGTGAGATTATCAGTGAAACCCGCCCGGATTATCAGTTTGCCAGTCCGTTGCATGAAGCCATCATCAAGCGGGTGATCCACACAACCGCGGATTTCGACTGGCTGGACATTCTGTGGTTTTCCAGCGGTGTACTGGAACAGTTTTGCGCAGCATTGAGTCGCCCGAGCGTGATTTATACCGATACCACGATGGCGCTTTCCGGGATCAACAAAACCCTGCTGGCAAAATTTGGTGGCGAATGCCGCTGTTACATCAGCGACCCACGCGTGGTGCGGGCAGCAAAAGAACAGGGGATCACGCGTTCAATGGCTGCTGTCGACATTGCCGTGAAGGAAGAAGGCGAAAAACTGTTTGTCTTTGGCAACGCGCCAACCGCGTTGTTCCGACTGCTGGAACATGATGCACCTGTCAGCGGTGTGGTTGGCGTACCGGTAGGATTTGTTGGCGCAGCGGAGTCGAAAGACGCACTGACACAAAGTCATCTGCCCGCCATTGCCGCATTAGGTCGCAAAGGCGGCAGTAACGTCGCTGCCGCTATCGTCAACGCCATGCTTTATCACATGCAGGGGGCGCGATGAGCGACCAGTCCTTCGATACGCCAGTGTGGCACAACGGTAAAGCGCTGCGTAAAGGGTACACTACGGGATCGTGCGCGACGGCGGCGGCAAAAGTCGCTGCGTTAATGGTGCTGCGCCAGCATCTGATCCATCAGGTTTCCATTGTGACGCCTTCCGGGGTGACGTTATGCCTGAACGTGGAGTCACCGCATATCGAAGGGCAACAGGCGATTGCCGCCATCCGCAAAGATGGTGGTGATGATGTGGACGCCACGCATGGGATGCTGATCTTTGCTCGCGTGACGTTAGACGATAGCAAAGAAATTGTCTTACAGGGCGGTGAAGGTGTCGGGACGGTGACCCGTAAAGGGATTGGTTTGCCGGTGGGCAGTTCGGCGATTAACCGGACACCTCGTCAGACCATTGAGTCCGCAGTACGTGAAGCGATTGGACCAAATCGCGGGGCAAACATTGAGATTTTTGCGCCTGAAGGTGAAGAAAGGGCGCAAAAAACCTACAACTCGCGCCTGGGGATTCTGGGCGGTATTTCGATCATTGGTACCACGGGTATTGTTACGCCGATGTCGGAAGAGAGCTGGAAACGTTCGCTATCGCTGGAGCTGGAGATCAAACGCGCGGCAGGGCTGGATCGCGTCGTACTGGTACCGGGTAATCACGGCGAACGTTTTGTGCGTGAACAGATGGGGATCGACACACAGGTTGTGGTCACTATGAGCAACTTTGTCGGTTACATGATTGAAGAAGCGGTGCGCCTGGGATTCCGCCAGATCGTGCTGGTGGGCCACCCCGGCAAACTTATCAAAATCGCGGCAGGGATCTTTCATACCCACAGTCATATCGCTGATGCCCGCATGGAAACGCTGGTGGCTCACCTCGCATTACTTGGCGCACCGTTGGAACTGCTGACGCTGGTCAGCGACTGTGACACGACCGAAGCTGCGATGGAACATATCGAAGCATACGGTTTTCAACACATTTACAACCATTTGGCGAAGCGTATTTGTATGCGCGTCCTGCAAACCCTGCGTTTTACGAAAAACCCCCCGACCTGCGACGCCATCATGTTCTCTTTTGATAATCAGGTCCTCGGCAGCAATCGTCCGGTCGCGGAGATCGCAGAGGAGATGGAATGTTAACTGTTGTTGGGATGGGACCCGCTGGGTTGCATTTGATGACGCCGGTGGCGCGCGACGCGGTTGCAAAGGCTGATGTGCTGGTCGGTGGTAAGCGGCATCTGCAGCAGTTCCCGGATTTTGCCGGTGAACGGTTTGCTCTTGGCGCCAATATTCCGGAGCTATTGAACTGGATAGGCGAACATCAGGCGCGAAACGTGGTGGTACTGGCCTCAGGCGACCCGCTGTTCTACGGCATTGGCACGCGGATGGTGGCGCATTTTGGTATTGAAAATGTGCGCATTATTCCCGGTATTAGCGCCGTTCAGTATCTGTGTGCACAAGCTGGTATTGATATGAACGACATGTGGCTCACCAGTAGCCACGGTCGCAGTGTCTGTTTTGATGAACTGGCGCGACACAACAAGGTTGCGATGGTGACCGATGCGCTGTGTGGCCCGCGTGAAATTGCGCAGCAGTTGGTGGCCAGAGGCAAAGGACATCGCTGGATGGTGATTGGTGAAAACCTGGCGATGGACAATGAGCGTATCCACTGCCTGCCTGTGAGCGAAATTACAGCCGACTATGACATGAATGCAGTGGTGATCCTCGATGAAAGATGAGCTTTTTCTACGTGGAGAGAAAGTGCCGATGACCAAAGAAGCGGTACGTGCACTCGCCCTCTCAAAACTTGAATTACACCGCGCCAGCCATCTGATTGATATCGGCGCGGGAACCGGCAGCGTGTCGATTGAGGCGGCGTTGCAATATCCGGGGCTGCGTATCACGGCGATCGAGCGTAATCCGGATGCACTCAGGCTGCTGGACGAAAACCGTCAGCATTTTGCCTGTGCAAACATCGATATTTTTCCCGGTATCGCGCCGATGACGATTGCGGAAAAAGCCGATGCCATTTTCATGGGCGGTAGCGGCGGCCATCTGACCGATCTGATCGACTGGTCAATGCGTCAGTTACATCCCGCAGGGCGACTGGTGATGACATTTATCCTTCAGGAAAACCTGAACACCGCTCTGGCTCATCTGGACCACCTTGGCATTCAGGGTGTGGATTGCCTGCAACTGCAGGTTTCCTCACTTGCCACGCTGGGTAGTGGTCACTATTTCAAACCGAATAACCCCGTATTTGTTATCGCCTGTCAGAAGGAAGGAACCCATGTCTGAGATTTTTGATCCCCGTAGTGTGTGGTTTGTTGGCGCAGGTCCTGGCGATCGCGAGCTGATTACCCTCAAAGGTTACCGGTTGCTCCAGCAGGCACAGGTGGTTATCTATGCCGGATCGCTGATTAACACTGAATTACTGGAATATTGCCCGGCCGGAGCGGAATGTCATGACAGCGCCGAACTGCATCTGGAGCAGATCCTTGATCTGATGGAAGCGGGTGTGAAAGCCGGTAAAACCGTCGTGCGTCTGCAAACCGGTGATGTTTCCTTGTATGGCTCTGTGCGTGAGCAAGGCGAAGAGCTGACCAAACGCGGGATCGACTGGCAGGTGGTGCCTGGCGTTAGCGCATTCCTGGGTGCGGCTGCGGAGTTGGGCGTCGAGTATACCGTACCGGAAGTGTCGCAGAGTCTCATCATTACCCGTCTGGAAGGTCGCACGCCGGTACCGGAACGTGAACAACTGGAGTCGTTTGCCAGTCACCAGACATCGATGGCGATTTATCTTTCCGTCCAACGTATCCACCGGGTTGCTGAGCGTCTGATTGAAGGCGGTTACCCGGCGGCCACACCAGTGGCGGTGATCTACAAAGCAACCTGGCCGGAAAGTCAGACCGTGCGCGGTACCCTGGCAGATATTGGCGACAAAGTTCGCGACGCAGGGATCCGTAAAACGGCGCTCATTCTGGTCGGTAACTTCCTGGGCTCGGAGTATCACTACTCCAAACTCTATGCGGCGGATTTTAGCCATGAATACCGTAAAGCCTGAATCACTCGCGCTATTTTGCCTGACCCCCGGCGGCGTTGTGCTTGCTAAACGTCTGGCGGCGATGTTGCCGGTAACCTGTTTCACCAGTGAAAAACTGCTGGAGGAGGGATTTATTCCTTTCGACAACGGTTTTGCTAACACCGCGCGTGATGCGTTTGCGAATTACTCAGCGCTGATTTTTATCGGTGCAACCGGCATTGCCGTGCGTGTGCTGGCTCCGCTGGTCAATGACAAATTTTGCGATCCGGCGGTAGTGGTCATTGATGAACGTGCCCAGCATGTCATAAGCCTGCTCTCCGGTCATGCGGGGGGCGCTAACGCACTGGCGCGTTATCTGGCGGGAATGCTGGGGGCTGACCCGGTCATTACCACCGCGACGGATGTTAACGATATGGCGGCGCTGGACACACTAGCGTTTCAGTTAAATGCCCGTATGAATGATTTCCGCTCGGCGGTCAAAATCGTTAACCAGATGCTGGTCAGCAACAAACGGGTTGGTCTGTGGTGGGACGACGAACTGGCACAGGACGTCAGCCATTGCGACCGCCGTGGATTTATCACGGTGACCGATCTCAATCAGCTGCCTGAACTGGATGCGCTGATTTGTATTACCTTGCGCAACAATCTGCCTGAACTGCCCGTTGTGCACTGGAAGCTGGTACCGCAGCGAGTGGTTGCCGGAATTGGCTGTCGTCGGGATACGCCGTTCCCACTGTTAGCTGCGCTGCTGGCACGCCAACTCGAAGCCCAACGCTTCGACCCACTGGCGTTAAAAGCAATTGGCAGCATCACGCTGAAAAAAGACGAACAGGGGCTTATCCAGCTGGCCTCCTGTTGCCGCGTGCCTTTCGAAACCTTTACCGCTGACGCGCTGCGTGAGCATGAACACCGTTTTCCGGCCTCATCGTTTGTACGCAAAACGGTGGGTACAGGAAGCGTTTCCGGTCCTGCAGCCTGGCTGCTGAGCCACGGACAACTGTTAGGCGAGACCCTGCGCGAACAGGGCGTCACGATCACTTTGGGAGTTTCACACTGATGTTAAGCGTAATTGGAATTGGCCCTGGCTCGCAGGCAATGATGACCATGGAAGCCGTTGAAGCGCTCCAGGCGGCGGAAATCATTGTTGGCTATAAAACCTACACCCATCTGGTAAAAGCGTTCACTGGCGATAAGCAGGTGATCAAAACCGGGATGTGCAAAGAGATTGAACGCTGCCAGGCCGCAATCGAACTGGCGCAGGCTGGCCACAACGTGGCGCTGATTAGCAGCGGCGACGCCGGAATTTACGGTATGGCCGGGCTGGTACTTGAGCTGGTCAGCAAGCAAAAGCTGGATGTTGAGGTTCGGCTGATCCCTGGGATGACGGCAAGTATTGCCGCCGCCTCATTGCTTGGCGCACCGCTGATGCACGATTTTTGCCATATCAGCCTGAGTGACCTGTTAACGCCGTGGCCGGTAATTGAAAAACGTATTATTGCTGCAGGTGAAGCTGACTTCGTTATCTGTTTCTACAACCCGCGCAGTCGCGGTCGTGAAGGACATCTGGCGCGTGCATTTGAACTGCTTTCCGCCAGCAAGAGCGCACAAACACCAGTAGGTATCGTGAAGTCGGCCGGTCGTAAAAAACAGGAGAAATGGCTGACTACGCTCGGTGATATGGATTTTGAACCGGTGGATATGACCAGTCTGGTGATTGTCGGCAACAAAACCACCTATGTACAGGATGGGCTGATGATTACACCACGGGGTTATGTGCTGTGAATTACGGTGATGTGCTGGTTATGGGCGGCACCAGCGATGCGCGCATGCTGTGCCAGCAACTGGATGCGGCAAATGTCGCGTACACCCTGTCGGTGGCGACGCCGACAGGTAAGCAACTGGCAGGTGACATCAAAGGTCAGGTTCGCTGCGGGCGTCTGGAACGCGAACAAATGATTGCCTGGTTGCAGGAAAACAGGACGCGCTGGGTGATTGATGCGTCACATCCTTATGCCGAGGTGGTGAGCCGCAACATCATGAACGCCTGTGAAGCGGCCGGCGTGTTGTTGAGCCGCTATCAGCGACCTGAACAGTTGAGTGATTTAACTCACCCGCATCTGCACACCGTACAGAGCATCCAGCAAGCATGTGAAACAGCACGTCGTTTTGGCGAACGCGTGTTGCTGACAACCGGCAGTAAAGATTTGGCTATCTGGCGTGCAGGCTTGCCTGAAAAAACGCTGCTGGCACGCGTACTGCCTGTGCCAGAGGTGATTCAACAGTGCGCGGATCTGGGGTTTGGTGTGGGCGAAATCTTCGCACTGTGTGGGCCGTTTAGCGCCGAGTTCAATGCCGCGTTTTATCGCCAGTGTCGGGCGGATGTGATGATCACCAAAGCGTCAGGCGCGGAAGGGGGTTATCAGGAAAAAGTTCAGCCCTGTCTGGATGCAGGTATTCCCTGCATCGTGATTACACGCCCGGCACCGTTGGTGACGGGAGAAGAATTACTGGAAAGTCAGGCCGCATTTGGGGCGCGTTTAACGCGCTGGCTGGCCGCTGCTTAAGGAGTAAGAGATGAAAAAGGCGCTTCTGGTGGTCAGCTTTGGCACCAGCTATCACGACACTTGTGAGAAGAATATTGTGGCTTGTGAGCGCGATCTTGCGGCCAGTTGTCCCGACCGTGATCTGTTCAGGGCATTTACCTCCGGGATGATCATCCGCAAGCTCAAACAGCGGGACGGTATTGAGATCGATACGCCGCTGCAGGCGCTGCAAAAGCTGGCGGAGCAGGGGTATCAGGATGTGGCTATTCAGTCGCTGCACATCATTAATGGTGACGAATACGAGAAAATTGTTCGTGAAGTGCAAAGTATGCGCCCGCTGTTTTCACGTCTGACGCTGGGGGTGCCATTGTTGAGCAGTCACGATGATTACGCACAACTGATGCTGGCGCTGCAACAGCAGATGCCGCAGTTAGGTGAGCGTGAAAAAGTCGTGTTTATGGGCCACGGTGCCAGTCATCACGCCTTTGCTGCTTATGCCTGTCTCGATCACATGATGACAGCGCAGCGCTTCCCGGCTCGCGTAGGTGCAGTAGAAAGCTACCCGGAAGTTGAGGTGCTGATCGAAAGCTTAGGCCAGGAAGGTGTGACGGCGGTTCATCTTATGCCGTTAATGCTGGTTGCAGGCGACCACGCTATCAATGATATGGCCTCTGATGAAGAGGATTCGTGGAAAACGTTGTTTAACGCAGTAGGCATTCCGGCTACGCCATGGCTCAGTGGTCTGGGTGAGAATCCGGCGGTTCGTGCCATGTTCGTCGCCCATTTACAGCAAGCGCTGAGCGTAGCGCTGGAGGAAGCAGCATGAGTGGCAAATTGTATGCACTGAGCACCGGGCCCGGTGCTGCCGATCTGGTCACCGTGCGTGCAGCACGCACCCTTGGGACGCTGGATATTCTTTATGCACCAGCCGGGCGAAAAGGTGGCGATAGTCTGGCGTTGTCGATCGTACGTGAATATATCGGTGAGCAAACTGAAGTTCGCTGCTGCCATTTCCCGATGAGTGCCGATAGTGCTGAAAAAGAGGCTGTCTGGGATGAGGTCGCTGCTGCGTTGGTACAGGAAGTGGAAGCGGGTAAACAGGTTGGTTTTATTACCCTCGGCGATGCCATGTTATTCAGTACCTGGATCTTTTTACTCCAGCGTATTGGTCATCCAGACTGGTTAGAAATTGTCCCCGGCGTCACCTCGTTTGCCGCGATTGCAGCACGTTCAAAAACGCCGCTTGCCATGGAGCAACAGTCCCTGGCGGTGGTCTCCTGTACCGCGCCGGAAAGTGAAATCCAGCACGCATTAACACAACATGACAGCCTGGTGCTGATGAAGGTGTACGGTCGTTTTGCGCGCATCAAAGCGCTGCTGCAACAAGAAGGCTTGCTGGACTGTGCATTGATGATGTCTGAAGCCACGCTGCCAGGTGAGCAGTGCTGGCGCCATCTGAATGAAGTGAGCGACGATCAGCCGCTACCTTATTTCTCAACCATTCTGGTTAATAAACAGTGGGAGTATGCACAATGAAGCTTGAACAACAGCTCAAACAGCTGTCTTTCAGCGGGTTAGCTGCGGCACTATTACTGATGATTGTTCCTGAGCAGGCGTTTGCGATGCACATTATGGAAGGCTTTTTGCCACCGATGTGGGCGCTGGCCTGGTGGCTGCTGTTTCTACCTTGCCTGTGGTACGGGTTAGTGCGTCTGCGCCAAATCGTGCAGGAAGATAACCACCAGAAAGTCCTGCTGGCCCTGTGTGGCGCCTTCATTTTTGTCCTGTCGGCGCTAAAAATTCCTTCCGTTACCGGGAGCTGCTCACATCCCACAGGGGTGGGGCTGGCTGTTATCCTGTTCGGACCGGGTGTGGTGGCTATTCTTGGGGCAATCGTCTTGCTGTTCCAGGCGCTGTTACTGGCCCACGGCGGTTTGACAACGCTTGGCGCGAACGGGATGTCGATGGCGGTAATCGGCCCGGTCGTTGGGTATATGGTGTGGAAGATGGCCTGTCGCGCGGGGTTGCGTCGTGATGTTTGCGTCTTCCTGTGCGCCATGCTGGCAGACCTCGTTACCTATTTCGTCACCTCTGTGCAGTTGGGCGTCGCCTTCCCGGATCCCTCTGCGGGGGCGATGGGATCAATTATCAAATTCATGGGTATTTTCTGTCTGACGCAGGTTCCAATTGCGATCGCAGAGGGGCTGCTAACCGTGATGATTTATGACCAGTTAACCAAACGCCAGTTGATTACCGCACAAGGACATTAACGATGAAAAAGACGCTGATTTTATTAGGAATGGTCGTTGCGCTGGTGGTCCTGCCGTTTTTCATCAACCACGGCGGAGAATACGGCGGTTCGGACGGTGAAGCGGAAAGCCAGATTCAGGCTATCGCGCCACATTATGAGCCGTGGTTCCAGCCATTGTATGAACCTGCAAGCGGCGAAATTGAAAGCCTGCTGTTTACGCTACAGGGTTCGCTGGGGGCTGCCGTGATTTTCTATATCCTGGGTTATACCAAGGGCAGGCAGCGCCGTGATGACCGGGCTTGACAGGCTGAGCTACCAGAGTCGCTGGTTTCATGTCTCACCGCAGCGAAAATTCTTGCTCTGGCTGGTGATGATGGTTCTGGCCTTTACCCTGCCCCCGCTGGGGCAGGGTATCGAGATGTTGCTGATAGCGGCGCTCAGTTGCTGGCTGCTGCGGGTTTCTTTCTGGCGCTGGTGTCGTTGGATGGCGTTACCGTTTGGCTTTTTGCTGGTGGGCGTCGTGACGATTTTGTTTAGCGTCAGCCGCGACCCGCATACCTTACTGGCCAGCGTACCCGTGGGCAATTTCTGGCTGGGGATCACCGCATCGGGCATTCACACAGCCAATGAAACGTTCTGGCGAAGCCTTGCGGCGCTGGCTGCTACGTTCTGGCTGGTGCTGAATTTACCGTTTCCGCAGTTAATTATTCTGCTCAAACGTGCACGTGTTCCACGACTGATGACCGAGCTGATTCTGCTGACCTGGCGATTTATTTTTATCCTGTTAGACGAGGCACTCGCCATTCATCGCGCACAAACGCTGCGTTTTGGTTATCGTAGCTTGCCGTTGGGCTATCGCTCTTTGGCGATGCTGGTGGGACTATTGTTTACCCGCGTGTTGATCCGTTATCAGCAAATGACCACCACACTGGATATCAAACTGTATCAGGGTGATTTTCACCTGTAAGGAAAAGTATGCTTGCCACCTCAGCGCTTTGGTTTCGCTACCAGGATGACCCGATTCTCAAAGGGTTAACGCTGGACTTTTCTCAACATGCCGTCACCGGACTGGTGGGGGCCAATGGCTGCGGGAAGTCCACGCTGTTTATGAACCTGAGCGGTTTACTGCGCCCACAACAGGGGGCGGTGATGTGGCAAGGAAAACCACTGGATTACAGCAAGCGCGGCCTGCTGGCGCTACGTCAGCAGGTAGCAACGGTATTTCAGGACCCCGATCAGCAAATCTTTTATACCGATATCGATAGTGACATCGCGTTTAGCCTGCGTAATCTGGGCGTGGACGAGGCTGAAATTACCCGTCGGGTGGACGATGCCTTAACGCTGGTCGATGCTCAACATTTTCGCCATCAGCCCATTCAGTGTCTCAGCCACGGACAAAAAAAGCGCGTGGCGATTGCGGGGGCGCTGGTGCTGCAAGCGCAGTATTTGTTACTGGATGAACCCACCGCCGGTCTCGACCCATCAGGGCGTACGCAGATGATCGAGATTATCAAACGCATCGTGGCGCAAGGAAATCATGTGGTTATTTCCAGCCATGATATCGATCTCATCTATGAAGTCAGCGATGCGGTGTACGTTTTACGTCGCGGAGAAGTGCTGACGCACGGTACGCCGGGTGACGTGTTCGCCCGTACCGATCTTATTGAACAAGCTGGGTTAACTCCGCCATGGTTGGTGAAATTGCACACCGAGCTGGGTTTCCCGCTGTGTAAAACAGAGGCTGAATTTTTTAGCTGTATGCGAAAGAACGCACTGAAGGAGGCGTCATGACGCAGGCAATAATGTTGCAGGGAACGGCATCTGATGTTGGCAAAAGCGTGCTCGTCGCCGGACTGTGTCGTATTTTTTATCAGGATGGGTTGCGTACCGCGCCGTTCAAATCGCAGAACATGGCGTTGAACTCTGGCATTACGCCGGAAGGAAAGGAGATGGGGCGCGCGCAAATATTTCAGGCGGAGGCGGCAGGGATAACGCCGGATGTGCGTATGAACCCTGTGCTGCTTAAACCGACCAGCGATCGTAAAGCACAGGTCGTGTTGATGGGCAAAGTGGCAACTGATATGGATGCGGTCAGTTACCACGAGTACAAACCGCGGCTGCGTGAACAGATTATTTCAGTTTATAACAGTCTGGCGCAGGAGTTTGACGTTGTCGTGCTGGAAGGGGCGGGCAGCCCGGCTGAAATCAACCTGCGCGATCGCGATATCGTCAATATGGGGATGGCGGAGATGGCGCGCTGCCCGGTCGTTCTGGTGGCGGATATCGATCGCGGTGGGGTATTTGCCTCCATTTACGGCACACTGGCGCTGCTGCACGACCATGAACGCGCCAGAGTCAAAGGGGTCATCATCAACAAGTTTCGCGGTGATGTGGCGTTGTTGTACTCCGGCATTGAACAAATTGAGGCGCTGACCGGCGTTCCGGTGTTGGGCGTGATGCCATGGCTGGATGTAGACCTCGAAGACGAGGATGGCGTCGCACTGCAAAAAGGGAAGTACATACGCACGGATAAGCGAGATATAGAGATAGCCGTAGTCCAACTGCCACATATCTCAAACTTTACCGACTTCAACGCGCTTGCCGCTCAACCGGATGTTCGTGTGCGCTATGTGCGCCACCCGGAGGAGCTGGCGGGAGCCGATCTGGTGATCCTACCGGGCAGTAAAAATACGTTGGGCGATCTGGTCTGGTTACGTGAGAGCGGTATAGCCCACGGCGTGTTGCAATTACACCGTCAGCGCGTACCAGTGATCGGAATTTGCGGTGGCTATCAGATGCTCGGAGACACCATCATTGATGATGTTGAGTCAGGGCTCGGCACGCTGCCGGGGCTCGGGCTGCTGAATATCGTGACCCATTTTGCCCAGCATAAAACGACGACCCAGGTGGCAGGGGTGATGTCTTCCACGCTGCCGGACTGGCTGGCGGGTGTTGCGGAGCTATCCGTACGCGGTTATGAAATTCATATGGGTGAAACGCAATTAACAGAAGATTGCCAGCCCGTCATGACGCTGCATAAAAACGGTGGTGCTATGGCTGATGGTGCGGTGAGCTCAGACGGACTGGTATTGGGCACCTATCTGCACGGTCTGTTTGACAGTGATGAATTCACCCGTGCGCTGGTCAACGGTCTGCGTGAACGCAAAGGGCTAACCGCGCTGGATTCCACTTTCCAATACGCGCAATATAAATCGCAGCAGTTTGATCTGCTGGCGGATGCGATGCGGCAACACATCGATATTGAGAAAATTTATACCATCATGCAACAGCACCGGGAGCCCGTATGATGATTCTGGTGACGGGCGGTGCCCGCAGCGGAAAAAGTCGACATGCGGAAGCGTTAATTGCCGATTCCCCGCAGGTGCTGTATATCGCCACATCGCAGATTTTTGATGAGGAGATGGCAGCACGTATTCAGCACCATCGCGATGGGCGTCCCGCGCACTGGCGTACTGCTGAGCGTTGGCAACATCTTGATGAGCTGATCACGGCGGCGAACGATCCGCAGGAAGCCATTCTGCTGGAGTGCATCACCACGATGGTGACCAACCAGTTGTTTGCGCTTGGCGGTGACAGCGATCCTGACGGCTGGGATTACGCAGCAATGGAACGCGCCATTGAGGCGGAGATCCGTACGCTGATTGAGGCCTGTCAGCGCTGTCCGGCTACAGTTGTTTTGGTGACAAATGAAGTGGGGATGGGGATCGTTCCGGAGAACCGTCTGGCGCGGCATTTCCGCGATATTGCTGGACGTGTTAACCAACGCCTGGCGGCGGCAGCGGATGAGGTCTGGCTGGTGGTATCAGGAATTGGAGTCAAAATTAAATGAGTAAGTTGTTTTGGGCAATGCTCTCTTTTATCAGCCGTTTGCCCGTTCCAACGCGTTGGTCGCAAGGGCTGGATTTCGAGCATTATTCACGCGGTATCGTTATGTTCCCCCTTATAGGTGTTGTGCTGGGTGGGCTGACGGGACTGGTCTTTATGGTGCTGCAACCCTGGTGTGGTATTCCTCTGGCCGCCCTGTTTGCCGTGCTGGCGCTGGCGCTGCTGACCGGCGGTTTTCACCTTGATGGACTGGCGGATACCTGTGACGGCATTTTTTCTGCACGTCGACGCGAACGGATGCTGGAAATCATGCGCGACAGTCGACTCGGGACTCATGGCGGACTGGCGCTGATCTTTGTGCTACTGGCCAAAGTGCTGGTGGTGAGCGAACTGGCGCTGCGCGGGACGCCGATGCTGGCGGCACTGGCTGCAGCCTGCGTCGCTGGGCGGGGTAGCGCTGTTTTGCTGATGTATCGACACCGTTATGCCCGCGAAGAAGGGCTGGGAAATGTCTTTATTGGCAAAGTTACCGGACGACAAACCTGTGTCACGTTGGGGTTCACGGCGATCCTGGCGGCCGTCCTGCTTCCGGGCATGCGCGGTGTGGCAGCACTGGTTGTTACGTTGGTGGCGATCTTCATTCTTGGGCAGTTATTAAAACGCACGTTAGGTGGGCAAACCGGCGATACGCTGGGTGCGGCCATTGAACTTGGCGAGTTGGTTTTCCTGCTGGCTCTGCTTTGAGTCAGTCAACATACTGGAACCCTTATGCAGACTTTATCCTCTTTACTTCACGCGATCCCTTCACCCGATAGCGCTGCAATGTTGCGCGCGCAGCAACATATTGATGGCCTGCTTAAGCCGCCGGGAAGCCTTGGGCGACTCGAATCTCTCGCTGTGCAACTGGCCGGTATGCCAGGCCTGAAAGGCGTGCCGCATGTCGGGGGGAAAGCGATGCTGGTGATGTGCGCCGACCACGGCGTGTGGGATGAAGGTGTTGCTGTTTCGCCTAAGATCGTTACAGCGATTCAGGCGGCCAATATGACGCGCGGAACGACCGGTGTCTGCGTGCTGGCCGCTCAGGCTGGCGCAAAGGTGCATGTGATTGATGTGGGAATTGACGCTGAACTCATTCCTGGCGTAGTGAACATGCGCGTAGCGCGCGGTTGCGGCAATATTGCACAAGGGCCGGCAATGCGTCGCTCACAGGCAGAAGAGCTGCTGCTGGAAGTGATTCGGTATACCCGAGAGCTGGCGGATGATGGTGTGACGTTGTTTGGCGTCGGTGAGCTTGGCATGGCAAACACCACGCCGGCGGCGGCGATTGTCAGTGTGTTAACTGGTAGCGATGCAGAGGATGTGGTGGGTATTGGTGCTAACCTTCCACTCTCGAGGGTAGGCAATAAAGTTGATGTTGTTCGCCGGGCTATTGCCGTCAACCAGCCGGACAGCCGTGATGGTATTGATGTGCTGGCAAAAGTAGGTGGTTTTGATCTTGTCGGTATGGCGGGGGTGATGTTAGGTGCGGCGTCTTGTGGTCTGCCGGTCATTCTGGATGGTTTCCTGTCTTATTCAGCGGCACTGGCTGCCTGTCAGATAGCGCCGGAGATTAAACCTTATCTGATCCCGTCGCATTTCTCCGCCGAGAAGGGCGCTCGTACTGCACTGGCGCACCTGGAACTGGAGCCGTATCTCAACATGGGAATGCGTTTAGGCGAAGGCAGTGGTGCCGCGCTGGCGATGCCCATTGTTGAAGCTGCCTGCGCGATGTATAGCAATATGGGGCAGTTAGCTGCCAGTAATATTGTATTACCGGATGGCAAAGAAGCGTAGCCGCTCACGACCCCCGCTTTATGGCGGGGCTTTTTATGTGCATTCTCGTCGTAACCCCCTAAAACAGATAAAAAAGCTATACTTAACGGATATATGTTGCGACGAAGGAAAGGAAAAAGATGCGTCGTGTAAAACTGCTGTGTGCTTTTGTTATGCTGCTCGCGAGTCAGGGATCGCAGGCGGTGAGCTACCCATTGCCTCCTGAGGGCAGCCGTCTGGTGGGAAGCCCTCTGACGATAACAATTCCCGCTGGTAACACTCAGCCCCTGGAGGCTTTTGCCGCACAGTATGGACAGGGATTGAGCAACATGCTCGAAGCCAATCCTGGTGTGGATGTATTTCTGCCGAAGCCGGGTTCCACACTGGTGGTGCCACAACAATTAATATTGCCTGATACCGTACGTGAAGGCATCGTCATCAACGTCGCAGAAATGCGGCTCTACTATTACCCTAAGGGTGCTAATACGGTAGAGGTGTTACCTATTGGTATTGGGCAGGCCGGAAGAGAAACTCCGCGCAACTGGGTCACGGCGGTCGAACGTAAACAGGAAGCACCAAGCTGGACGCCCACGGCAAATACCCGGCGGGAGTATGCTGCTCGTGGGGAAAGCTTACCGGCGTTTGTGCCTGCCGGGCCAGACAATCCGATGGGATTGTACGCTATCTATATCGGCAGGTTGTACGCCATTCATGGTACTAATGCCAACTTCGGTATTGGGCTACGCGTGAGCCAGGGCTGTATCCGTCTGCGTAATGACGACATCAAATACCTGTTTGATACTGTGCCGGTTGGCACGCGTGTTCAGATTATTGACCGACCGATAAAATTCAGCACCGAGCCAGACGGTAGCCATTGGGTTGAAGTTCATGAACCGCTGTCCCGCAATCGCTCCGAATATGAATCTGACAGAAAGGTTCCGCTGCCCGTCACCCCCGTTTTGCGTACTTTTATCAGCGGGAATGACGTGGATGTAAATCGTGGGAATCAGGCACTGGAACGCCGTTCCGGGATGCCGGTGAATATCAGTCTGATGCAGACACATTAGCGATGTCACCACGCGGCTCTTTCTTAGCCCTGGCTATGGTGGGCCGCCTTTTTAAGCTGATACTGACCCATTTTCACAAAACCGATATGGTCCGCCATCAACTGAGCTTCATGCTCGCTGTGGGTAACCAGCAGTGCGGTCTGGCCGGCAGCCCGTAAAATATCCCGAACCTCATTACCAAGGCGTTCGCGTGTGCGCTTATCCAGGCTGGAGAAGGGCTCATCCAGCAGTAAAATTTCCGGGTGTGGCGCCAGCGCGCGGGCTAACGCGATGCGCTGCTGCTGCCCGCCAGAAAGCTCATGGGGGTAGTGGTTAGCATGACTGTGTAATTCCACCATTTTCAACAGCTCTGTCACTCTGGCCTGTTGCGCTTCGCGTGGCATACGCCGTAAACCGAAGGCCACGTTTTGTTGCGCTGTCAGATGGGGAAATAAGGCGTATTCCTGAAAGACCATGCCGACATGACGTTTTTCCGGTGGCAAATGAACGCCGGGGCCAGCGATACGCCGCTCTGAGACATAGATTTCTCCACACTGCAGTCGTTCAAAACCGGCAACTGCACGCAACACCGTTGTTTTCCCACAGCCTGAAGCGCCAAGCAGACAAGCAATTTCCCCTTTGCGTACCGACATTGAGAATCCGGTCAGGACCGGTTGCTGGCTGTTGCCGTAGGCAACGTGCACGTCCTGGAGTCGTAATGCGATTTCTGACATTGTTGCTCTCTTAACCACGGCGAGTCATCTGGTGACGCACCAACAATATAACGGGCAGTGTACCTGCTAAAACAATCAGCAGCGCGGCAATCGCGCCTTCTTCATAGGTTCCGCGGGCGGCTTCTGCATACAGCAGAGTGGCCAGTGTTTCGAAATTTACCGGGCGCAACAGCAGCGTTGTTGGCAGTTCTTTCATCGCATCGGCAAAAACCAGCAATGCACTGCTCACTAATGCCGGACGCAGTAACGGAAAATGAACGCGGGCAAATGTTCCGGCACCGTTTTCGCCGAGCAAGCGTGAAGCCTGTTCGAGCGACGGCGGAATGCGGCCCAGACCGGAGTCCAGTGCACCGATGGCAATTGCCTGGAAGCGCATCGCGCAGCAAATGACCAACAAAATACCGGCAGACATCAGCGGTAACCCGCGAATATCCAGTAAGTCGGCCAGCCAACGATCGACAGCCATCGCTGGGGGCAAAAAACCAATCGCCAGAATCGTTCCGGGCACCGCATAACCGAGGGAGGCCAGACGCATCACGCCACGACGAAAGCCTGGCATCGCGTTGTCTGCCGCGCTATGGCGTGCGCTCCAGGCGACCAGCAAGCTGACGCAAATCACCACCAGCGTGGTGCCTGCTGCCAGCAAGAGCGTATTTTGTAATGCTGAAAGCAACGAGGCGGACAGTGGGCTCGTGTCCCCTAAGCGTTTGGCACTTTCCCACATCAAAAAGAGAACCGGGGCCACAAAGCCCAATATAACGGGTAGCGAAATGACAGCGCCAAGTAGCCAGCCACGCCAGCCGTGCACGCGAGTAGGTTGGATTTCCCGCAGGCTGCGGCTGCTGAATCCTTGCTTTCTGCGTCCGTAAAATTCCAGCGTCAGAATGAAGAAGATAAACATCAGCATCATGCAGGCGATTTGTGCAGCGGCGGATAAATCAGAGCGAGAGATCCACGTAGTGTAGACGGTGACGGTTAGCGTTTGTACGCCGAGGAACTCCGATGCACCAATATCGTTGAGCGTTTCCAGAAGTGCCAGGCTGATGCCGACAGCCAGTGCCGGGCGCGCCATTGGCAGGGCGACACGGAAGAACGTCCCGGTAGCGCTACATCCCAGCGTGCGGGCAGCCTCCAGTAAATGGGCCGGCTGACTGATAAAGGTGGCGCGGGTCGTCAGATAGACGTAAGGGTAGAGCACTAAACCGAGCAAAATAATCGCGCCGGCAAGCGAGCGCAAATCCGGTAGCCGGAACTGTCGTGGACTGTCAAAGCCCAGCAGGAAGCGGATAAAGGTTTGCAGAGGGCCGATCGGATGCAGCAGATCGAGCCAGGCAAAGGCGACGATGTAGGTTGGCATCGCCAGCGGCAGCAGCAACGCCCAACTGAGGATCTTACGTCCAGGAAAGTCCCATGCTGTGACGGCCCAGGCGCTGCCTACCCCAATCACGCCAACCAACACGGCAACACCGGCTAACAGCAGCACGGTATTTTTTAATGCTGCAGGTAGCACAAACGTAATGAGATTGTCCCAGTGCGATAAATCCGACTGGGTAGCTTGCCAGATAAGCGCAATGATGGGAGTCAGGACGCCAAGCGCAATGCAAAGCGCCCCAAGGTGCAACGGCGTTAATAATGACTGCGGCCCGGAAACCAGGCCGCGTAACGTCGGAAACTGCAGAAGTTTATTGATCGAATCCAACTTTATCTACCAGCAGACTTGCCTGTTTACGGTATTTCACGATTTCGGTTAGCGGAATTTTATCGACGTCGATCTCACCAATTGTCGCGTTGATCACTGGGTCGAGAGTGACACCTTTCAGTACTGGGTATTCGAAGTTCGCTTTCGCGTACTGTTGCTGGGCAGGTGCGGAAACCAGATATTCCATCAGCTTAACGGCATCGGCTTTATTGGGGGCATAGCGTGCTACTGCAGCGCCGCTGATATTGACGTGCGTGCCACCATTTTCAAAGGTTGGTTTAACGACTTTAATTGCATCACCCCACTGACGTGCATCGCTGCCTTCTTTGGCATTTTTCATATGGCCGACGTAATAGGAGTTCGCCAGGCCAATATCGCAAATACCCCCGAGGATATCGCGGGCAACGTCACGGTCGCCGCCAGTCGCTTTACGTGCCAGATTCGCTTTCACGCCACGCAGCCATTCTTCCGTTTTTGCTTCACCGTGATGCGCGATCATGGCGGCAATCAATGCAGTGTTATACGGGTGTTGTCCGGAACGGATACAGACTTTACCTTTGTACTCAGGGTTGGCGAGTTGCTCGTAATGCCAGTTATCGATTGGCATCGACTTCTCTGCGTACAACACACGCGCACGCATTGACAGCGCAAACCACTGGTTATCTGCACCGCGGAGATTAGCCGGAATCGCCGCTTTCAGTGCTTCTGACTCCACGGGTTGTGTCACACCCGCCTCGACTAAATCGATAAGGTTCCCGGCGTCAACGGTCATCAGCAGATCGGCAGGGGAGTTTTTACCTTCCGCTTTAACACGCTCAAGCATGCCGTCCTTGATATAGACCGTGCTGACTTTTATACCGCTGGTTTTCGTCCAGCTATCCAGCAGGGGCTGAATCAGACCCGGTTCACGGGTGGTATACAGCGTTAACGCATCCTGAGCGAAAGCCGGCAGGCTGACAGAGAGGACCAGAGCAGAAGCAAGCGTGATACGGCGCAGTCCAGTGCGAGGCAGAGCATTCATCGTTTATATCCCAGCGTAATTGGAACGTACAGTGACCCGAGCAGGGGCTCATTTTTTTGCCTGCGTACAATAAATGATAATCACTAGCAATTACAATCATTGCAAAGTGTAAATAATTTACATTTACATAACTTTAATCAACGGTGTGAAGTTGCCTGCCCCTGTTATGGATAAAATATTTAGCATCCATGAATACACTGGGTTGCCGTCTGCCTGGCGTTACCAGATGCAATCACTTAAGCCTGTGTAATAAACGAGACAAAGCGATTAAGTACCCGGCTGACTTCGCGGCTTTTTAGCCATATCATCATGGTGTTCACTTTACCTATCTGTGGCGTAATCGTATGACTTCGGATAGGGAAGTTATTTTCATACTGTCTGACAACACTTTCCGGCAACAGCGCAATCCCCATCCCGGCACTTACACAGCCAAGGATCGCCTGAAAAGAGCCAAATTCCAGAGGATCGGCGTAATCGACCCCCTGTAGGTGCAGCCATTCTCCCAGGCGGGAGCGATAGTTACACCCTTTAACAAAGACCAGCGGCCTTGTCACCTGGAGGTCAGCGCCAGTAATGACATTCTGGTGCTCTGCCGCCGTTACCAGTACCAGCGTTTCCTGACATAACACGTGTGATTGCAGGGGCGAATTTTCCATATGCAGCCCCTGATGATCGGCAACGAATGCGATTTCCAGTTCATTGTTCAGAATGTGTTGCACCAGCGTCTCAGTAGGGGAGGTTTTCAGGTTTAACTCAATGGAAGGCATTTCTCGGTGGAAATTCGCCAGTATCGAAGGGAGACGTACCGCTGCGGTCGTTTCCATTGCACCAATACGCAATGGCCCCGCCACTTTTGTCCCCAGCATGGACAATTCCGCTTCCTCTAACAACGCCAGAATTTTGTTGGCGTAGCGCAGAAGCAGCTCGCCCTCAGGGGTAATGTAGAGTCGATTTTTCTCGCGCACAAACAGAGAGACATCAAGGCTGGCTTCCAGCTGTTTAAGGCGGGTTGTGACATTCGAAGAAACGCAGTGCAGACTGCGTGCAGCAGCGGATATGGAGCCCGTTTCCGCCACCGTTTTAAACAAATTCAGAGAGGTACTGTTCATAGAAGCATCACTCAAAGTGAATGTTTTCGTCATTTTTATTAACTTTT
This sequence comes from Citrobacter sp. Awk 2, assembly GCF_028069815.1. Lineage (NCBI taxonomy): Bacteria > Pseudomonadati > Pseudomonadota > Gammaproteobacteria > Enterobacterales > Enterobacteriaceae > Citrobacter > Citrobacter sp. Awk 2. The sequence continues at coordinate 24 of NZ_JANEWL010000073.1, read as the reverse complement.
TATTATCATTTCCTTGTGTAAGAT
>NZ_JANEWL010000072.1:0-24921 GCF_028069815.1 Citrobacter sp. Awk 2 | reverse complement strand
GTGCTTCTGTTTTTATTTTTAATAATGGAGTCGTAGCAATAATAGATAAGACAAGAGAATCAAAAGTAATAACCCCGGCATGTCCCGCGTTCACTTTTTATATAAAACGTTCACATTTGCTTCTGACACAAAGCCACTTTTGCGCCCACATACCTGCCCAGTCTGGCTGAATGCAAAAAAAAACCGAAACACTGCTTTTGAAAAGCGCAGCGTTTCGGCATTCATTCACTCTGAAGGACGTCAGACTTTCAGCAGTTTCACCGTCTCGTCGATGTCAATTTCATCTTCCGAGAAGATCAGCGTCGTGCCCTGGAAGGTTGTGATCGCCAGCTTTTTCAGCGTGCGCATTTCGCCTGGCTTCACGTCTGATTTCGGTCGGATGCTGTTCATCAGCACGCCGACAGACAGCACCGCGTTTTCTTTGTCGATACGGGTTTCAACCGGCACTTCTTCGCTGTACACCAGGTAAGACTTGATCGCTGTGAGCTTCAGGCGCTCGCCCGCGATATAGATGTACTTGCTGTCGGGTATGACTTTTACCGCATAGGCAGACAGGCCTTTGTTGTTGGTGGTGGGTTCAAAAGTCACCGCCGCGTCTTTCTTGATCAGCTCAGGATTAGCAACCTTAATCACATGAAAATAGCGGTTGTCGCCGTTTTCATCTTTGATAAATCCAAAGCCTTTATCTTTAAACCACGTTGTGATTGTTCCGTTCATTGCTGTTTCCGCCTGATTAAACCGAATACTCGTAGAGTATACCTACTCAATTTGCGCGCAGTGTAAAACACAGGCCCCGTCTTTGGCTACTCGTTACCCCAGCGATTGAGGAACTCCGCGATATCATCAATACGCTGTGCGTCGACGCCGGCCACAGTTGCCATCTCCTGCTGCGCGTCTTCGCTGATCTCTTCGTTGTTCATCAAACGGGTGATCAGTTGCTGGAAGTAGTGCGCCAGCGCATCGCGTTCGGCATCGCTTACCGGCTTTGCGGCCTCGGTCGCGTACTCATCAGCGATATCATAATATTTTAGCGGAATGTCGTTGTTCATCAGGTGCTCCGGGGTAAATGCGTGTGCCAGCAGTTGCCTGCCGCGTCTGGGGTGAATGATAGCACTGTTATTTCATGGTTCGCGATCTGTTTTATTCACTGTAATACGTTGTATTTATCCGCTATATTTTCTGGAACCACTTCCCATTTAATAAATCTGCCCATACTTGATTGACTGTATTTTTATTCAGTTCGGTATAATAGTGGAGGATTAAATAGTGTTATAAAAAAAACATAAGCTTAGTTTAAATCAACTCTCTTTAATCATTTTCCAACGCATTAAATAACTCAGTCGATAACCCGGTGATTAAACACAGCCAATAAAGATTCGTTCGGTAGGCCTGATAAACGCCCCGCCCTCTCCTACCGACATCATTGCGTTGCAATTGGCCCAATCCCATCGGTAGTCGCCCATTTGCCCACATTCATCTTCTGGACAACACTCTACGATGACACCACTGACCCAACACGTAGAGCGCACACCATGAACATCACGCAAATCCGTAATGCCACACAGCACATCACCTTTGGTGGAATGACTTTTCTGGTCGATCCTATGCTAGCCGCGAAAGGCGCATATCCGGGTTTTGCCGGAACCGCACGTGCCGAAATTCGCAACCCAACCGTCGACCTGCCCATCGACATCGATACCCTGCTAAATGTCGATGCGATTATCGTGACCCATCTGCATGAAGATCACTGGGACGAGGTTGCCGCTCGAGTCGTGCCGAAAGACAAACCAATCTATGTGCAAAATGACCATGATGCACACGTACTGCGGGAGCAGGGTTTCACACAACTCACCGTGCTGACGCACAATACCGTGGTCGGCGCTATCACTCTGCGTAAAACCGGCGGCCAGCACGGCTCAGATCGCGCCTATGCCATTCCACAAATGGCAGAGCGCCTGGGTGATGCCTGTGGCGTTATCTTTATGCATCCGGCGGAAAAAACGTTGTATCTGGTCGGGGACACCCTCTGGCGAGACGAGGTGGAAGCCAACATGCATACTTTCCAGCCTGGCGTGGTGGTTCTGAACGCGGGTTTTGCGCACGTCATCGGGTTTGGCCCAATTATCATGGGCGCGGAAGATGTGCTGAAAACCCACTTCACACTACCCGAAGCACAAATTGTGGCGACCCATATGGAGGCGATTAACCATTGTCTGTTGACCCGCGCGGCCCTGAAAGAGTACGCCCGCGACAACCAGATTGCGCAATGTGTCCACGTGCCGGAAGATGGGGAAACCCTGACATTTTAATCTCTACAAAGGAATCGTATGCAACCGCTTACCGTCGCCATTGTTGCCGTGGAAGATTTCAGCCCGTTTCACTTCTCGGTGCCGTGCATCATTTTCAGTGACAAAATGGCGGCGAAAAAGCGCTTTGAGGTACAGATGTGCGCCGAAAAACCGGGCATCATCTCCTCGCAGGATGGTTTCTCCGTTACCGCAACCCATGGCTATGACGCGGTGGAGGCTGCGGATATCGTGGTGATCCCCTGGTGGGGCACCACCGCGCATCGTCCACCACAAAGCCTGCTTGATGCGCTCAACCGTGCGCGGCAAAACGGCGCACAGATTGTTGGGCTGTGCCTGGGGGCGTTTGTCCTCGGCTATGCGAGGTTACTGGATGGTAAACGGGCAGCTACGCACTGGGAGTTCGAGCAGGATTTTCAGGCGCGCTTTCCTGCGGCCCACCTGGATATCAACGCACTGTACGTGGATGACGACGGCATAATTACCTCGGCAGGTACCGCCGCTGCGCTGGATTGCTGTTTGTACGTGATCCGCCAGCGTTTTGGCAGCACGGTGGCGAATCAGATTGCCCGTCGGATGATTGTGCCACCGCATCGTGAGGGCGGTCAGGCCCAGTTTATCGAACAACCGGTCGCGAAAAATACCCAGGATCAACGCATCAACGCCCTGCTCGACTATTTGCGCCAACATCTCCACGAGCCGCATAACCTCGACGTTCTGGCGCAGCGGGTAATGATGAGTCGTCGCACGCTGACCCGTCATTTTATGAAGGCCACCGGGTCAAGCGTGGCGGAATGGCTGATTACCGAGCGTCTGCGCCGCAGCCAGATTTTGCTGGAATCCAGTCAGCTACCCGTTGAACGCATTGCCGAACAGGTGGGTTTTCTCTCCCCCGTCACCTGGCGGCAGCATTTTAAATCCCGCTTCGGCGTCAGTCCGGCTGAATGGCGTAAAACCTTTCGCGGCGATTAACCTCTTTTTTGCGCCAGCCAGATGGTGTGCCCGGTACAGTGCGGATCTTCCATCACCCTCTCTATCACCGTAAAGCCGTGTGCCGACAGCAATGCATGGTACTCATCAGGCGCGAGGCTGGCGTGAAACAGCGGCTCGCCCTCAAATTGTCCCATGGCGATGCCATTGCCCGTGCCGCTGGTAAACATCAGCGCGCTGCCGGGATGGCTGAGACGGTCAAAAATGGGGAACATCTTTTGCTGGTCCAACTGGGTTAAATGGAAAAAGCTGTCCCAGGCGATCAGACCATCAAAGGTTTCATCAAGCGTTAGCTCGCGCATATCCTGCTCCAGCCAGCGCTGCCCAGGAAAGGCGAGCCGGGCACGCGCCAACATCGCCGCCGAGCCGTCAATCCCCGTTAGCTGTAAACCTTGCTGGATAAAATAACCGGCAATCGGTTGGCCGTTTCCGCAGCCAATATCCACAATATGGCCCTGCCCGCCCATCACCGCGATGAACTTATCCAGCCAGTTTTTTTCAAACAGTGCGCGCGAACGCTGGCGGGCAAAAGCCTCCGCATGACGTCGATAGATAGAAAGAATGTTGTTTGCCGCAGCATCGCTCACGATGTCCTCACTTTTCTGCTGTTCTATCATTATGTTAAGCATAAAGGCTGTTGACCTGTCATCGCCCAATTCATGTCCCTGGAATGCAACTCGCAGAACCCGACCGCAAATAGCCAAAAATAGTCTGCGCTGTGGCATGATAGCGCGTGGATAATGTCATGATCAGGGTGAACAATGTGAAACCGGTAACGCTATACGATGTCGCAGACCATGCTGGCGTCTCTTACCAGACCGTCTCACGCGTCGTAAATCAGGCCAGCCACGTTTCCACAAAAACCCGGCAAAAAGTTGAGGCCGCGATGGCGGAGCTCAATTACATTCCTAACCGCGTCGCGCAGCAACTGGCAGGCAAACAGACGCCGTTGATTGGTGTAGCCACATCGAATCTTGCTCTGCATGCCCCCTCGCAAATTGTGGCCGCCATAAAAAGCCGCGCCGACCAGTCCGGTGCCAGCGTGGTGATCGCCATGGTTGAGCGTAGTGGCGTTGAGGCGTGTAAAGCCGCGATACACAACCTGCTTTCTCAACGCGTAACCGGGCTTATCATCAACTATCCGCTGGATGAAGAAGACGCCATGATGGTCGCCGCCACCTGCGGCACGGTGCCCGTATTGTTTCTCGATGTCTCTGACCAGGTGCCGATTAATAGCGTCGTTTTCTCCCATGATGACGGCGCGCGACTCGGCGTTGAACATCTGATTCAACACGGACATCAGCGCATTGCCCTGCTGTCCGGGCCGCACTCATCGGTCTCCGCCAGGTTAAGGCATAGCGGGTGGCATAAATACCTGGCTCACCATCAGCTACGTCCCATTGCGGAACGTGAAGGTGACTGGAGCGCCCTGTCCGGCTTTCATCAAACCATGCACATGCTTAACGACGGTATCGTTCCAACCGCTATGCTGGTCGCCAATGATCAAATGGCGCTGGGCGCAATGCGGGCAATCAGCGAATCTGGCCTGCGAGTTGCAGCGGATATCTCCGTGATCGGCTACGACGACACCGAAGACAGTGCCTGCTACATCCCGCCGCTGACCACCATCAGGCAGGATTTCTCCACTCTCGGGCAGACCAGCGTTGACAGGCTGTTGCAGCTTACGCAGGGCATGTCCGCCCCCGGCAATCTGCTGCTGCCGGTCACGCTGGTCGAACGGAAAACCGTACTGCCGCCTGACACACAAACCGCCACGCCACAGATGCTGGCGGAGTCGTTGATGCAACTGGCGCGTCAGGTGTCTCTGCTGCCATCCGGCGAACGCTAATTACTGTGAGTCAGTTCACCCATTAAACCCGCACGGCTTTACAGCGTCTCACCGCATGCCTTATGTTTATTAAATTGTGAGCGAATAACAAAAATGAGATACCGCTATGACTCTGAGCTCGGACTCACTTGCCGCCGTACTGGCGCGCCGTGACTGGGAAAACCCCGGCGTCACACAGATAAACCGTCTGGAGGCACACCCACCATTTTGTAGCTGGCGCTGCGTGGATGATGCCCATAACAACCGGCCTTCTTCCCAACGGATTTCGTTAAATGGCGAGTGGCAATTCGCCTGGTTTGCCGCACCAGAGGCCGTGCCAGAAAGCTGGCTTGAGAATGATTTACCGCAGGCCGATACCCTCTGCGTACCGTCTAACTGGCAGATGAGCGGTTATGATGCGCCAATCTACTCCAATATCACCTATCCATTCCCGGTCAATCCGCCCGCTGTTCCGACGCAGAACCCTACCGGGTGTTACTCGCTCACATTTAGTATCGAAGATGCGTGGTTAGATGAGGGTCAGACGCGCATTATTTTTGACGGCGTGAACTCCGCGTTTCATCTGTGGTGCAACGGTCGTTGGGTCGGCTACGGTCAGGACAGCCGCCTGCCGTCTGAATTTGATCTTCGCGATTATCTGCTGCACGGCGAAAACCGCCTGGCCGTCATGGTGCTGCGCTGGAGCGATGGCAGCTATCTGGAAGATCAGGATATGTGGCGCATGAGCGGCATCTTTCGCGACGTTTCTTTGCTGCATAAACCCACAACACAGATCCGTGACCTACGTATCAACACCCGCTTTAATGATGATTTCAGCCGCGCGGTGCTGGAAGCGGAAGTCCGGATAGCAGGCGACGAGCGTGAAGATGTACGCGTAACCCTGCAATTGTGGAACGGCGAAACGTTGGTTGGCGAACTCACCTCACCGCCCGGCAGCGAGATTGTTGATGAACGCGGCGCTTATCATGATCGCACTACGCTGCGCCTCAACGTTCAACACCCGGCGTTGTGGAGTGCCGAAACGCCTAATCTGTACCGCGCCGTGGTGCAGCTTCATACTGCTGACGGTACGCTGATTGAAGCCGAGGCCTGTGACGTCGGCTTCCGCGAGGTCCGCATCGAAAACGGCCTGCTGTTGCTGAATGGTCAACCGCTGCTGATTCGTGGTGCTAACCGCCACGAACATCACCCGCAAAACGGTCAGGTGATGGACGAAGCGACGATGGTGCAGGACATCATCCTGATGAAACAGAACAACTTTAACGCCGTGCGTTGCTCACATTACCCAAACCACCCGCTATGGTACACCCTGTGCGACCGCTACGGCCTGTATGTGGTGGATGAGGCCAATATCGAAACCCACGGTATGGTGCCCATGAATCGCCTGAGCGACGACCCTACATGGCTTCCTGCCATGAGCCAGCGCGTCACGCGCATGGTACAGCGTGACCGCAATCACCCAAGTATCATCATCTGGTCGCTGGGCAATGAGTCCGGTCACGGCGCGAACCACGACGCGCTGTATCGTTGGCTGAAATCGGAAGATCCCTCTCGTCCGGTACAGTACGAAGGCGGCGGCGCGGATACCGTAGCCACCGACATTATTTGCCCGATGTACGCCCGCGTAGACCAGGATCAGCCCTTCCCGGCGGTCCCCAAATGGTCAATCAAAAAATGGCTGTCGATGCCCGGCGAACTGCGCCCGCTGATCCTCTGCGAATATGCTCACGCGATGGGTAACAGCCTCGGCGGCTACGCCAAATACTGGCAGGCATTCCGCCAGTATCCGCGTCTGCAAGGAGGGTTCGTCTGGGACTGGGTCGATCAGTCGCTTATTAAATATGACGACAACGGTAATCCATGGTCAGCCTACGGCGGGGATTTTGGCGACACACCGAATGACCGCCAGTTCTGCATGAATGGGCTGGTATTTGCCGACCGCACGCCGCATCCGTCGCTGTATGAGGCCAAACACGCGCAGCAGTTTTTCCAGTTTACGCTGTTACCGGGTGACGAGCGCCAGATTGAAGTACGCAGCGAATACCTGTTCCGCCACAGCGATAACGAAATACTGCACTGGTCCATCACCCAGGACGGCAACCCGCTGGCCGCCGGAGAAATCGCTCTGAATATCGCCCCACAGGGCCGCCAGTTGATTACCCTGCCGGCTATCCCGATGCCGGAAACCGCAGGCCAGCTGTGGCTGACGGTGCGCGTGGAACAACCCCAGGCTACTGCGTGGTCAGACGCCGGGCATATCAGTGCCTGGCAGCAGTGGAAGCTGGAAGAGAAACTCAGTCTGGCGCTTAAACCTCGCGCCAGCACAGCGCCACAGCTGACGACCCGCGATGACACGTTTACGGTAATCGTCAGCGATAAACGCTGGGAATTCTGCCGCCGGACAGGTTTACTGACGCAATACTGGCTGGCCGCAGAAGCACAGCTGTTAGCACCGTTAATCGATCAGTTTACCCGCGCGCCGCTGGATAACGATATCGGCATCAGCGAAGTCACGCGTATCGATCCTAATGCCTGGGTCGAACGCTGGAAGGCCGCGGGCCATTACCGTGCTGAGCCACTACTAGTGCAATGCGAGGCCGAAGCGCTGTCGAACAGCATCCTTATCACCACCGCGCATGCCTGGCAGTATCAGGGCGAAACGCTGTTTGTCAGCCGTAAATCGTATCATTTCGACAGCCACGGCGAGATGCAGATTACCGTGGATGTCGATGTGGCCAGCGGAACACCGCACCCGGCGCGTATCGGCCTAAGCTGCCAGTTGGCGCAGGTGGCTGAACGGGTAAACTGGTTAGGCCTTGGGCCGCACGAGAACTACCCGGATCGCCTGAGCGCTGCCTGTTTTGATCGTTGGGATCTGACGCTGGATGAGATGTATACGCCGTACGTCTTCCCGAGTGAAAACGGCCTGCGCTGCGGGACACGCGAATTACGCTACGGGGCGCACCTGTGGCGTGGTGACTTCCAGTTCAACATCAGCCGTTACAGCCAGAAGCAACTGATGGAAACCAGCCATCGTCACCTGCTGCAGCCTGAAGCCGGAACATGGCTCAACATTGACGGTTTCCATATGGGCGTCGGCGGGGATGATTCGTGGAGCCCTTCAGTGTCGCCGGAATTTCAGTTGAGCGCAGGGCGTTATCATTATCAGCTGAGTTGGCGCTAACTCTGCGCCGGATGGCGCGGCGCTCATCCGGCCTACGGTACGCGGTTTCGTAGGCCGGATAAGGCGAAGCCACCATCCGGAAACGCCTTACTCCTCGATCGCCTGGCGGATTTGCTGCAACGATGTCGGATCGTCAATGGTGGTCAGATCGCCAGGATCGCGGCCTTCGCAGATCGCCTGGATCGTACGCCTGAGCATTTTTCCGGAGCGTGTTTTCGGCAATTGTGACACAAACCAGACATGTGCCGGGCGGCCAAAGTTACCAATCTGACTGTCCACCAGCGCCATAATCGCCTTCTCTTCAGAATGCGCAATGTCGCGGTCTTCCAGACTGTCACTCTGCTTTGGAATGACAAACGCGACGGCCACCTGCCCTTTTAGCGCATCTTTCACCCCCACTACCGCTACCTCAGCAACGTTCGGATAGCTGGAGATACTCTCTTCTATCTCACGCGTGCCCAGCCGGTGTCCGGCGACGTTGATCACGTCATCCGTACGCCCCAGAATGAAGTAGTAACCATCGTCGTCACGAATGCCCCAGTCAAAGGTGGCGTACACCTGGCGGGAGAACAGCGACCAGTAGGTATTCACAAAGCGTTCATCATCGCCCCAGATGGTCTGAATGCAACCCGGCGGCAACGGCCCTTCAATCACCAGCATCCCCTTCTCATTTGCAGCACAAGGTTCGCCAGTCACTTCATTGAGGAGTTGCACGTTGTAGCCGTACATCGGCACGCCAGGACTGCCCAGACGCGACGGTCGGTCGTCCAGCCCGCGGGCAATCGCCATAATCGGCCAGCCAGATTCGGTCTGCCAGTAGTTGTCGATAACCGGAACCCCCAGCGTTTGGGTTACCCAGCTTGCCGTCGGTTCATCCAGCGGCTCGCCGGCCAGATACAGCACTTCCAACGAAGAGAGATCGTGATTACGGATCTGCGCGGTCGGGAATTTCTTCAGCACGCGGATGGCGGTCGGCGCCGAGAACATCCGGCTGACCTGATATTTTTCAACGATTTTCCACCACACGCCGCAGTCCGGCCAGGTTGGCAACCCTTCGTACACCACTGTCGCCATCCCCGCCAGCAACGGGGCATAGACGATGTACGAGTGCCCCACCACCCAGCCGATATCCGACGCGCAGAAGAACACGCAGCCCGCTTTGCCACCAAAAATGGTGTCCATCGAGGTGGCCAGCGCTACCGCATAACCGCCGACATCACGCTGCACGCCTTTTGGTTTACCGGTTGTACCGGACGTGTAGAGAATGCAGGAAGTTTCATTCGATTCCAGCCAGACCACCGGCACGCGTGCGCCGAGATGCTGTTGGCGCAGCGCGGCAAAGTCGAGGTCGCGTCCTTCAACCCACGCCATTTTCGCCAGGCCACGATCGACCAGTACCACATGGCGCGGTTGATGCTGAGCCTGCGCAATCGCATCATCGAGCAGCTTTTTATACGGCAGGATCTTGCCGCCTCGCGCCCCGGCATCCGCCGATACGATGACCTTTGGCTGGGCATCGTCGATCCGCGCCGCCACACTGTGCGAGGCAAATCCGCCAAATACCACGGAATGGATCGCCCCAATCCGCGCACAGGCCAGCAGCGTAATGTGCGCCTCGGCGATCATCGGCATATAAACCAGCACCCTGTCGCCGCGCTGTACGCCCAGCGACAGCAACATCGCCGCCGCGACGTTTACCTCGTCATACAACTGACGAAAGGTAAATGTGCGCTCTTCTTCGGTTTCCGATGAAACCGCGATCAGCGCCAGCGCGTCAGGCTGTTTCTCCAGCCAGCGGTCGATGGCGTTATGGCACAGATTAGTCGTCCCGCCACAAAACCAGCGAGCAAACGGTGGATGACGATGATCCAGTACCTGAGCAAACGGCTGCTGCCAGTCAATACGCTGGGCCTGCTCGGCCCAGAACGACTCAGGTTGCGTAATCGAACGCTGATAAAAATCGCTATAAGACATAATGCTCTCCTGTTGAACTTACGCCTTGCCGCACGCAGGTTTAGATAACGAACAAATCAAGGTATTCGTTGACTGGCATCTGCTCCAGGCTTGCTCTGTTCAGGGAGACATCCAGAATGCGCTGCTGCTGACGGGTCGGGAACTGACGCGCCAGGTTGATTTTGAATTTTTCGACCAGTTTCGGCATCCCGTCATGACGACGACGCGCGTGGCCGATGGGGTACTCCACCACCACTTCTTCAAAACGTGATCCATCGGTAAATTCCACGGTGATGGCGTTTGCGATGGCGCGTTTTTCCGGGTCGTGATAGTCCGCGGTAAAGGTTGGGTCTTCGAAGCAATTGATCTTCTCGCGCAGCGCATCAATGCGTTTGTCCTGCGCCACACCGTCTTCGTAATCCGCTGCGGTTAAGCGTCCGAACAGCAGCGGGATAGCCACCATATACTGAATGCAGTGGTCACGATCCGCCGGGTTATTCAGTGGACCTTTTTTATCGATGATACGAATACAGGCTTCGTGCGTACGAATGGTCACTTTTTCGATATCCGCCGCCGTTTTACCCGCCGCCTGCAGTTGTTCATACAGCGTCATCGCCGCTTCAACCGCTGTTTGTGAGTGGAACTCGGCCGGGAAGGAGATTTTAAACAACACGTTTTCCATCACGTATGAGCCGTACGGGCGCTGGAAGCGGAACGATTCCCCTTTGAAGGAGACGTCATAAAAGCCCCAGGTTTTTGCCGTCAGCGCAGACGGGTAGCCCATCTCGCCGGTTTTCGCCATCAGCGCCAGACGCACTGCGCGGGAAGTGGCATCGCCAGCAGCCCAGGATTTACGTGTGCCGGTATTCGGGGCATGGCGATAGGTGCGCAGCGACTGTCCGTCGACCCACGCCAGCGACACCGCATTAAGGATCTCATCGCGGGTCAATCCGAGCATTTCGGCAACAACGGCGGTCGAGGCGACTTTCACCAGCAGGACGTGGTCAAGTCCAACGCGGTTAAAGGAGTTTTCCAGCGCGATACAGCCCTGAATTTCGTGGGCTTTAATCATGCCGGTCAGCACTTTTTTCATGGTTAACGGCGCTTTTCCCGCCGCCACCGCATTGCGTGACAACCAGTCAGCCGTCGCCAGAATACCGCCGAGGTTATCGGAAGGATGGCCCCATTCAGCGGCCAGCCAGGTGTCGTTGAAGTCCAGCCAGCGGATCATCGCGCCGATGTTAAACGCCGCCTGAACGGGATCGAGCTGGAACTGGGTACCCGGCACACGAACGCCGTTCGGTACCACCGTACCCGGCACAATCGGCCCTAACAGCTTTTTACAGGCCGGATATTCCAGCGCTTCCAGGCCGCAGCCGAGGGTATCAAGCAGGCAATAATGTGCAGTGTCATACGCCACCTTTGAGGTGATCTCGTAATTCATAACGTAGTCAACGATATCAACAATTTCACGGTCAAATTCAGGGCGAACGTTCGAAATATGTGCAGACATAGGGTACATTTCCTGTTTTTTTATCTTTAGAGGTTTGGCATTAGCAACGTTTTTCAATTGCAACGAATTCGCGATCTTCCGGGCCAACATAATTGGCAGAAGGACGGATAATTTTGTTGTCCTGACGCTGTTCGATAATGTGCGCCGCCCAGCCAGTAACACGGGCGATGACAAACAGCGGTGTGAACATTTCGGTGGGGACGCCCATCATGTTGTAGGAGACCGCCGAGAACCAGTCGAGGTTAGGGAACATTTTTTTCGTTTCCCACATCACCTCTTCCAGACGGTCGGCGATGTTGTACATTTTCAGCGAACCGCCTTCCTGAGAGAGTTGTTTCGCCACGCGCTTAATAACCTGATGACGCGGGTCGGCAATGGTGTACACCGGATGTCCAAAGCCAATAACCACTTCTTTGTTTTCCACACGTTTGCGGATATCCGCTTCGGCTTCATCCGGTGTTTCATAACGCTGCTGGATTTCCAGCGATACCTCGTTGGCTCCGCCGTGTTTCGGGCCGCGCAGTGCGCCAATCGCCCCGATAATCGCGGAATACATGTCTGAGCCAGTACCGGCGATCACTCTGCCGGTAAAGGTGGAGGCGTTAAATTCGTGCTCGGCGTACAGCACCAGCGAAATATGCATCGCCTTTTCCCAGCTTTGCGAGGGTTTTTCGCCATGCAGCAGATGCAGGAAGTGGCCGCCAATCGAATCATCGTCAGTTTCCGGCTGGATACGCTCACCGTTGTGACTGTAGTGATACCAATACAAAAGGATTGAGCTGAGTGAGGCTAAAAGTTTGTCAGCGATGTCGCGTGCGCCAGAGACGGTATGCCCCTCTTTTTCCGGCAATGTACAACCTAACGCGGAGACACCGGTTCGCATGACGTCCATCGGGTGTGATGCTGCCGGCAGCGCTTCCAGCACGGTACGCACGTTAGCGGGTAAGCCACGCAGCGCTTTTAATTTGCTCTTGTAGGCGTTGAGCTCATCGCGGGTAGGCAATTTTCCGTGGATCAGCAGGTGCGCAACCTCTTCAAATTCACACTGCTGCGCCAGGTCGAGAATATCGTAGCCACGATAGTGTAAATCGTTACCGCTTTTACCAACGGTACACAGCGCCGTATTTCCGGCGGGGACGCCGGACAGCGCGACGGATTTTTTCGGCTTAATGACATGGGTACTGTTTTGCAGGATCGTTGTGTCGCTCATGTTGTCCTCGTTATTTTTTATATATAGGGTATTGAGGGTATGCATCGCGTAGTACGTTGTAGGCCGGATAAACGTAGTGCCATCCGGCATTGCCTGATGGCAGCTGCGCCTTATCAGGCCTACGGCTTCGTGGTGTACAGCGCGTCGAGTTTCTCTTCGAACTGGTAGTAGTTGATGCTTTCGTACAACTCGTTGCGTGTCTGCATAATGTTGATTACGCTCTTTTGCGTACCTTCCTGGCGCAGCACGTTGTATACCCGTTCAGCGGCGCGGTTCATGGCACGGAAGGCAGACAGCGGATAGAGCGCCATCGCCACATTTGCACTGCGCAGCTCATCAGTGGTGAACAGCGGTGTCGCACCAAATTCGGTAATGTTAGCGAGGATCGGCACCTGCACCGCATCGGCAAACTGGCGGTACATAGACAGCTCGGTGATCGCTTCCGGGAACAGCATGTCAGCGCCCGCTTCGACATACGCCTGCGCACGATCGATAGCCGCCTCTAACCCTTCCACCGCCAGCGCATCGGTACGCGCCATGATGACAAAGTTGGGATCGGTGCGCGCATCCACGGCGGCGCGGATCCTGTCGACCATCTCTTCTTTCGAGACGATCGCCTTGTTCGGGCGATGACCGCAGCGCTTAGCGCCGATCTGATCTTCAATGTGCAGCGCAGCAGCACCGGCTTTGGCAATCGACTTCACGGTTCGCGCCACGTTAAATGCCGACGATCCAAACCCGATATCAGCATCCACCAGCAACGGTAGTGGGCAAACGTCGGTGATACGGCGGATATCGGTCAGCACATCATCCAGCGTAGAGATACCGAGGTCGGGCAATCCCAATGAGCCGGCCGCCACGCCGCCGCCTGACAGGTAAATTGCCTGGTATCCGGCGCGTTGGGCCAGGAGCGCATGGTTGGCGTTAATGGTACCCACGATTTGTAATGGATTTTCTTTGGTGAGCGCAGCGCGGAACGCCTGCCCTGGGGAGTGTAGAGACATATCCCGTCCTCTTGTTATCAACTTGTTATCGTTCGTTGATTAACCTAAAGCAAGGGGTATGCCAAAGACCTGAATTTTTGCTCAAATTCTATTTTTCACTTTTAAAACAAATAATTACATTTAAATCCTGCATTTTTTATGTACAAAAGCGTGTCAGCTATCGTTTCATGAAACCGAGATGAACGTTTCATTGCAACATTTATGAAACACAACTAAACCCAATATTCGGTTCCTTACTTTTTGAGTTGGTTATGGCTGATACGCATCTTCCGCCGCGGATGAATGACGACAAACCGGTTATCTGGACGGTCTCCGTTACGCGTTTGTTTGAACTGTTCCGCGACATCAGCCTCGAGTTCGACCACCTGGCGACCATCACCCCTATCCAGCTCGGTTTTGAAAAAGCGGTCACCTATATCCGCAAGAAGCTGGCGAGCGAGCGTTGTGATGCGATCATTGCGGCGGGCTCCAACGGTGCCTATCTGAAAAGCCGCTTATCAATTCCAGTGATCCTGATTAAACCCAGCGGCTTCGATGTGCTACAGGCATTGGCGAAAGCGGGAAAACTCACGTCATCGATTGGCGTCATTACCTATCAGGAAACCATTCCTGCGCTTCTCGCCTTTCAAAAGACCTTCAATTTACAGCTTGAACAGCGTAGCTATATCACCGAAGAAGATGCCCGAGGACAAATCAACGAGCTGAAGGCCAACGGCACTCAAGCAGTGGTCGGGGCGGGACTCATTACCGATCTGGCGGAAGAAGCCGGTATGACCGGCATCTTTATCTATTCAGCTGCTACCGTGCGCCAGGCCTTTGTCGATGCGCTGGATATGACGCGCCTGACGCTACGGCGAAATGGTCAATACGCGTCTGGCGATACGCTGCGCACCCGCTATGCACTGGGAGATATGCGCGGCCACTCTGCTCAGATGGAACAGGTACGGCACACCATAATGCTCTATGCCCGTTCTCGCGCACCGGTGCTGATTCAGGGCGAAACGGGGACGGGGAAAGAGCTGGCGGCGCAGGCCATTCATCGTGAATATTTCACCCGTCAGGAGAATCGACGCGGTAAACCCTCACCACCGTTTGTTGCCGTCAACTGCGGGGCAATCACCGAATCCTTACTGGAAGCGGAGTTGTTCGGCTATGAGGATGGTGCTTTTACCGGCTCACGGCGCGGCGGACGCGCGGGTCTGTTTGAAATCGCCCACGGCGGAACACTGTTTCTTGATGAGATAGGTGAAATGCCGTTGCCGCTACAAACCCGACTGCTGCGCGTACTGGAAGAAAAAGAGGTCACCCGGGTAGGTGGACATCAACCCATTCCGGTAGAGGTACGGGTGATTAGCGCCACGCACTGCAACCTGGAACAAGAGATGAAACAAGGCGAGTTTCGTACCGATCTGTTTTATCGCCTGAGCATTCTGCGCCTCAAACTCCCCCCGCTACGCGAACGGCTACCCGATATTTTACCGCTGGCGGAAGGCTTTTTAAAACAGTCACTGGCGGAATTAGATGTGCCGTTTTCTGAGCCTGTGCGTAAAGGACTGGGGCTCAGCCAACATATGCTGCTGAATTACGGCTGGCCGGGGAATATTCGTGAGCTACGCAATATGATGGAGCGTCTGGCATTATTTTTAAGCGTTGAGCCACAACCAGAACTTAACGTCCATTTCTTGCAGCAATTATTGCCCGAGCTGGCGACTGTCGCCGAAATACCCCAGATATCATCATCACTGACACCACAACAGGTGCTGGCACAATTCAACGGCGATAAAACAGCGGCGGCACGATATCTCGGTATCAGCCGAACCACGTTTTGGCGCAGGTTAAAAGAATAACCCGCCAGTACAGAGGCTGGCGGGTATTTTATCTTTCAATGCAGCGCATTATTTTTTCTTGTAAATATTAGCTGTGCCATGGATTTTGTTATCCGTTTGGCCGGAGGTTAATACCACCACATCAGCGCCTTTCTCTTCGGCTTTCTTCAGCAGCTCTTCTTTAGCATCTGCAACAGAAACTTCATTACTCGTTGAAATATCACCGATTTTTGTGTACTGCGACTCAACCTTTTCAAACTCAAGTTTTGTCATAAATTCCGCAGCATAGGCGTTGGAAAAAACTAAAGCTAACGCACCAATAAGTACTTTATATCCAGTTTTCATATCAAAGCTCCAGGTTTTGTTATATATGCCATCATCGCCCCCTGAACATCCATCATGCGAGTCAAGGATGATTAATAAGTAGTTCAGCCTGATTAAAAGATCCAGAGCCAACGGAAATATAAAGAAATCTTGCGCCGTAGCCACAACAGGCGATCCAGCGCTGCCGCGTTATCCAACGATTCCGGTGACACAAATAGTGTTAATGATGACATTGAGAAATTAACTGCGTTTGATGGTGCACTGTGAGTGAATACTCAGAATATTGATTGCACTAAAACTATAGTAGGTGCAGATTCTTAAATGACCTGCGGGTAAACATTCATTTTCTCACTGATGGAATCGTTGTCTATGGAACCTCTGCACGCCGTCGTGCTCACCGTTAGCCTGTTTGTTTTAACCTTTTTCAACCCCGGAGCAAACCTGTTCGTGGTGGTGCAAACCAGCCTGGCGTCGGGGCGACGCGCGGGTGTAATGACCGGTCTGGGCGTTGCCTTGGGCGATGCGTTCTACTCCGGGCTTGGCCTGTTTGGTATGGCGACGCTTATCACCCAATGTGAAGAGATATTCTCACTGATAAAAATCGTCGGCGGTGCCTACTTACTGTGGTTTGCCTGGAATAGCATACGCCATCAGGCCACACCGCAAATGCCCACCTTACAGCAACCAATCTCCGCCCCCTGGTACGTATTCTTTCGTCGCGGGCTGTTAACGGATTTATCCAATCCGCAAACCGTACTGTTTTTTATTAGTATTTTCTCGGTCACCTTAAGCGCAGAAACCCCAACCTGGGCCAGGCTGATGGCATGGGCAGGCATTGTGCTTTCTTCTGTTATTTGGCGTATTTTTCTCAGCCAGGCGTTTTCTCTTCCTGCGGTGCGTCGTGCATATGGTCGTATTCAGCGCGTTGCCAGCCGGGTGATTGGTGCCATCATCGGCGTCTTCGCCTTAAGGCTGATTTATGAAGGTATTCGCCATCGTTAATGCGTAAAGAGAGTTTCACTTGACCATCGTGAGGTAATTGTCCGTAATACCGCCTGAATTTTTCAATCACATTTGAGTGGCTGTGAGATGGAACAGGTTGATCCCGTAAACGACACATTACTCCTTTCAGAATGGCGGGCGCTAATACGCCAGACATCCCCTGACGTTCATACGATCCTCTCAGGGTTAAGCGACGATGAGATCCGCCATTTAGTGACCGTTTTTTATGACTACATGCTCTCTCACGCGGAGAGCGCGTTGTTTCTGAATACCGAGCAGGTCAGTACGCGCCTGAGCGGCAGTATGTTTGACTGGTTGCGCAGCGTGCTCGGCAGCGCATATGAAGACCTCCCGCTCTTGCTGGCAAAACAGCGTGAAATAGGTGTGGTACACGCCCGTATCGGCCTGCCTATCGATCTGGTTAACCGCGGGGCGCGTAAGCTAAAAGAAGAGCTGTATCAGTTGCTGAAAAGTAAGGCAGACTACTCTGTCAGCCTGTTGAGCGATGCTATCTGTTTCAGCAGCCTGGCGATGGACACCGCGCTGGAGGCCATGACCGTTTCCTACTCCCCGAGCTATCAAAACTCGCTGCACACGCAGGAGCAGTATCGGCTGCAGACCATTTACGACGACGTCAACGTCGAGCGCGAACGGCAAATCCGTTCGTTTACCGATTGGGAAAATCAGTTTATCTACAACATCGCGACCGGATTACCGTCCGGTGATCTGGTGTTCCTGGCAGACTCTGATTTTGGTATGTGGTTCTCCCATAAGGGAAAACACATTCTTGGCAGCGGTAATCTGTTGGCAGAAATGGAATCCGTGATCGCTGAAATCGATAACCGTCTGACACAGACGCTCTCGAATCAGCATCAGCCTGACGAAACCGAACGGATGAGCTTATTGCAGGATGTCCGACAGCTTTCGGCCAAAATCCATTTTCTCCTCGCCTCAATGTTTGAAGCGCTGGTCAAACAGGAAAATGGCAAAGACTCGCTGACCCAACTGCTGAATCGCCGCTTTATTCCAACTATTATGCGCCGTGAAATCTCGCTGGCGTTACATTCACGAAAACCCTTTACCCTGGCAATGCTGGACATTGATTATTTTAAGCAGATCAACGACAGCTACGGACATAATACTGGCGATATGACGCTGAAAAACGTCGCAGCCGTTATTTATGAGCACATCCGCAGCAGCGATTACGTATTCCGCTATGGTGGTGAAGAGTTTATGATCCTGCTGGTCGAATCAGACGAATCGCAGGCCTCGATTATTCTGGAAACACTGCGCAAGAAAATTGCCGAGCTGCGTATCGCTGCTTCCATGACTGAATCCTTCTCTATTACTGTCAGTATCGGCGTTGCCGAATATGACTATCACCCCGACTACAAACAACTGGTTGATAAAGCCGATCGCGCGCTCTATCTGGCGAAAAGCCATGGCCGTAACCGCGTAGAAACGTACCAGGAATGACTGTCGTCCCCCACAGATAAATAAATACCCCATTCAGGGTATTTATCTGACCTGTGATAAATATCGTGCTGTTATTTTTATACATGCCCATTAGCGTGATAGAAATGGCAGCCGATTAATAAGATGCAAATCAAATACACTATATCTTTATAGCGGTAGCATATCCCGGTGATGAGTCTTCCTGAATGCAGGGGGAAATATGAGGGATAATAAGAGATCATGAGCGGGAAGAAGAAAACGCGCTGGCAGCGCCGCCCTGGAACAGTCGGAGGGAAACTGCCGTGGAATGACTGGCGCAATGCCAGTAGCTGGAGAAAAGCCACCCAGTTTCTCCTGTTGGCCATCAATATCTATATTGGCGTGACGTTCTGGTATTGGGTTCGCTATTTCGAAACAGCCGGTACCAGCGTTTATATCCCAAGACCCGGCGGTATTGAGGGATGGCTTCCCATTGCCGGTCTGATGAATATCAGATACACACTGGAAACCGGTTTTCTTCCCCCCATTCACGCCGCTTCCATGCTGCTGCTGGTTGCCTTTATCCTGATGAGTTTGCTGTTAAAAAAAGCGTTCTGCTCGTGGTTGTGCCCGGTGGGGACGCTGTCTGAGCTGATAGGTAATCTGGGCAAAAAAATAGTGGGTCGCAACTTCACCCTGCCTCGCTGGCTGGATCTCCCTTTGCTGAGCCTGAAATATCTGCTGCTGAGCTTCTTTCTGTATATCGCCCTGTCGATGCCAGCACAGGGGATTCAGTATTTTCTGATGTCAGCCTACGGCATGATTATCGACGTTAAGATGCTCGATTTCTTTCGTCATATCGGCACGACGACGCTCATCGTGGTGGCGGTTATCAGCATTATGAGCCTGTTTATTCGCAATGCGTGGTGCCGTTATCTGTGCCCTTATGGCGCACTGCTTGGTCTGTTCTCTTTGCTTTCGCCGTTTAAGATCCGCCGGAACGCCGACAGCTGTATCGATTGCGGCAAATGCGCAAAGAACTGCCCGTCGAATATTCCGGTCGATCGCTTAATTCAGGTACGCACCGTTGAGTGCACAGGATGTATGACCTGTGTGGAATCCTGTCCGGTAGCCTCAACGCTAACCCTGTCACTGAAGACACCGCCTGGCGCACAATCAGGGCACAGCACAGCGCCGAAATCATGGTGGCGACAAGGTAGGTTATCAGGGTGGACAATGACGCTACTGCTGCTCGGTATTTTGTTTGCCGCCGTAGGCTATGCGGTGTACGCCAACGTCTGGCAAACGCCGGTGCCGGATCATATGTATTTCCAGTTGATCCCGAAGGCCAGAATGATCGGCCATTAATGGTTTGATCTGTCTGCCTTTATGCCGGGTGGTGACGACACCCTACCCGGCCTGCATATCGGGTATCACTGGTTTATTTCTTCGCCCCGGATTTACCAATACCCCGATACAGTTCGTTAATCCGCTTCACAGATTTAATGGACCGCTGCGGCGCGGTAGACGCGACAGACAGCACGATCATTTCCAGACACACCAGTACCGTACCGTGAAGCGGCATTTTCCCATTCTCGCCGCCACGTGGCACGTTAATCACCACATCTGCTTCTTTACTAAAACGGGAGTCCAGTGCGTTCGTCAGTAAAATAACCGGGACACCCAACCGCCTGGCCTCACGAATGGTCGTCAGCCCTTCCCGGTGCGGTGATTTCTGCGCCATCATGATCAGCACATCTCCCCGCTGCAATGCGATCAGTTGCTCCGCGAGGTTAATCCCGGTGCGATTAAACGCTACCGCAGGCAGGCCAATACGGCTAAGCAGACGCGCGGTATAATCCGCCAATACGCCGGATGCGCCAATACCAAAAATCCCCACCTGACGGGCTTCTACCAATAATGCCACCGCCTGCGCAATTGCATAGCGGTTTTGCGGTGTAGAAAGGGCTTCACAGGTGCGCTGATGGCCCTGCAAGACAAAATCAATACTGGAGTTCACATCGCAAGAGAGCGTATTCACCGTGGTGGTCATCTTCTCTTCTGAGGTCACGCCAGGACCAAACCAGTGTTCAATGGTCTGCTTTAAATCGCGCAACCCGGCAAACCCCAGCGCCTGAATGGCCCTGACCACCGTCGCATCAGAGGTTTGAGTGGCGGCTGCGATTTCGATCGCCGTAAACTCCAGCACCACTTCGCGGTTCTCGTTGATATAACGCGTCACGGCCTGCATACGTGGCGAGAGTAAATGCGCCCTGGCGCGAAAACGGTCACCATAGACATCAATACGATTTTTGGCTTTTTTCGCCGTCAGCATGATTATTTAGCCTCCGGTAGCCATCGTCCGGCGATGTGCGTTTGCACCTGCGCCACCATCAGGCTCAGCGAGGCATAGGAATTGGATATCGCCTCTTCACGGGAGAGTAAAACGTAATGTCCGCGCTGGCAGGCGGTCAGGAACTCACACCAGCCAGGCATCACCGCATCCATCGCCGCGATTTCATCCTGCGGTTTACCGCCGGTATCGCCACGCCAGGTCGCGAAGACAAAATCTGCATCCAGTTCAGGCAGACGTTCCGCACTGACATCAATGCGCCCACCCGGCGGAATGCTGTCGATAAGCTTCGGGAAGGTGAAGCCAGCATCGCGTAACACTCGCCCCAGGGAATGATAGGTGTGCAACGCATTAATTTTGCCCTGATTGGCCTGTATTACCGCCACAGAGATGTGCTGCGTATCGACCGTCCGCTTGAGCTGGGCAATTTCTTCACGGTAGCGCCGTTCCAGCAATGCCAGCCGGTTCTGCGTACCTGTCAGTTGCGCCAGCTTGCGGTAGATCTCCGGCGCACCGCCATCGAGATGGTCGATACTGACCGTCGGCGCTATTTTTTCCAGTTGCTCAATCGGCGTGTTACGGCTGGGTTCGGTGATAATTAAATCCGGTTTCGCGGCGACAATGGCTTCAATATCAATGTCTGCCGTACCGATATACGTCATGGTCGAATTATCAAAATCCACGCCGGTCAGCAGCACGCCGGAGCGTAAAAAATGGCTGCCATCCGGGCGCGTTCGGCCATGACTGGCCACCGGAGGCACGCCCAGCTCGATCAGCGGAATAGTGATGTCGAGATCGTGCAATGACACAATGCGCTGCGGATGTAGCGGTACGTTCACCACCCGCCCGAGATCGTCAGTAAATGACTGAACAGGCCCCGCCGCCTGGACGGTGCAGCCGACCAGCAGCAGCAATGAAAAGATTAAGCGCATATACCCTCTTAACAATTACAAACGATCCCGGCGACGCCAGAGCAACAGTAAAAAGAACGGTCCACCGACCAGGGCAATGACGATCCCTGCTGGGATTTGCAGTGGTGCAAACGCCAGACGACCCACGGTATCGGTCACCAGCACCAGCAACGCACCGATCAACGCACTTCCCCACAGCAGGGCTGTTTGTCCGCCACGCAGCCAGAATCGTGCCATGTGTGGTGCCATCAACCCGACAAAACCGAGGCTACCCACGCAGGCAACACTGGCGGCGGTGAGTACAACCGGCGCGAGAAAACGCAACAACGCCAGTCGGGGTAGATGTACACCCAGCCCCGTTGCCGTCGCATTGCCAAGTAGCGCCACATCCGAAGCTCGCGCCGTGGCAAATAAGATAACGGCCGCAGGCAACGTCCAGACCAGCGCCACCAGCAGCAGTGGCCAGGTGGCGGCATGAAGGCTGCCCGCCAGCCAGACCAGCGCAGTCTGTACGTCACGGACATCGGCGGTGGTCATAAATACGCCCATTCCCGCCGCAAAGAACCATGACACACCAATGCCTATCAACACGAAGCGAGGCCGGGAGAAATCACGGGCCAGCAGCATCACCAGTGTGGCGACCAGTGCGCCGCCGGCCATTCCCGCCAGGGGCCGCCAGACCAGACTAGCGGACGGGAAAAGCAGCACCAGGGCCAGCACCACCACGCAACTTCCTTCTTTGACACCGATAAGCCCGGGATCGGCCAACCCATTGCGGGTGATCGATTGCATTGCCGCCCCGGCCAATCCGAGCATCGCCCCGCACAGAAGCGCCATCAGCAGTCGCGGCAGTCGAACATCCCAAACGACATACTGTTGCTGAGCCGTCAACGCCTGAGGATCAAATAACGCCCGTCCGATAGCGGAAGCCGGAACCGGGAGCGAACCCTGCATCACGCCGAACAGCAGTAATGCGATGGCCAGCACCGTCAGGCCGAGGCTGTACAGCACGGTTTTGGGACGAATGACACGAGAAAATCCCCCCACCCGCCATGCACGAAGCCCTGCACGCTGCAGCAGATCGTTCATTTCAAAAACCTCGACGCAATGAAAATAAACGCCGGAGCACCCACCAGGGCGGTCATGATCCCTGTAGCCAGCTCCTGCGGAGCCAGCACCGTGCGGGCGGCAATATCCGCCTGCAGCAGCAGCGCCGCACCCAGCAATGCCGACGTCGGTAGCATCTGACGAATATCGTCTGTTACCAGACGGCGGATAACGTTAGGTACTAACAGGCCGATAAACCCCAGCGGCCCCACGACGGAGACTGCCGCACCGCACAGCAGCGCAATGGCGATCATCGCCAGCACGCGTATGCGCAGAATGTTCACCCCTAACCCACAGGCCATACGGTCTCCGAGGGCCAGAATATTCAGGCCCGGCGCGATAGCGAGCGCCAGCACCATACCGGCAAGCGACGGGGGAACGGCGCTTTTGACACTTTCCCAACTCAGACCCGCGAGATCCCCCACCAGCCAGGTGCGCATTGCCAATAGGGTTTGTTCATCCAGAATCAGGATCGCCGCAGTCAGCGATGACACCATGGCCGACAACGCCACACCGCACAACGTGACCTTCAGCGGCGTTAAGCCACCGCGCCCGGCAGATGAAAGCGCCATCACCAACGAAAAAAGTGCCGCAGCACCGCCTGCCGCCAGCAATGGCTGGCTTGCCCCCGTCACGCCAAGCGCGGCACACAACACAACGACAAACGCCGCACCGGCATTCAGCCCCAGAATATGCGGCTCTCCCAGCGGATTACGAATCAATGCCTGCAACAGCACACCCGCAACACCTAACGCCGCGCCGACCAGCATCGCCGCCGTCATACGCAGCAGACGTAAGGAGACAATAATCCGGTGGTCAAAATTTTTCGCATCAAAGTGGAACAGCGCCTGTACGACGGTCTGCGGGCTGATAGTGCGTGCGCCAACACCCAGGTGCACCACCGCCAGAACACACAACAGCAGCGTTAACACGGGGAGCGCCAGCATAAACCGGCCACGGCGACGAGCCTGTGTGGTTGCCATGACCGTCATTGCGCTTGCCCGCCCGGCGCGCGGAACGGCATAAAGAACGGTTTGCCGGTGAGAGGATTCACAGACATCTGCACGTCGACGTCAAATACATGCTTAATCAACTCGGGCGTGCAGTTTTCGCCATCATGCACGACGCCCTGCAACGTCCCCTGTTTGAGGAACACCAGCATGTCCCCGTAATTCACGGCAAAATTCAGGTCATGCAGGACCACAACCACTGTACGGCCATGATGGCGAGTCAGTGAATGCAGCAGTTCGAGGATCTCCACCTGATAGCGCAGATCGAGAAACGTAGTCGGCTCATCCAACAAGATGACCGGCGTTTGCTGTGCCAGCGCCATCGCAATCCAGCAGCGCTGACGTTGCCCACCGGAAAGGCTCTCTACCGGTAAATGCGCAAAATCAGCCGTTCCGGTCAACTGGAGTGCCTGCTCCACGGCGCGCTCGTCATCGTCCGTCCATTGCGAAAGCATGTTCTGCCAGGGAAAACGCCCGCGCGATACCAGTTCGAAAACGGTGAGTCCTTCGGGCACCAATGGGGATTGCGGCAGGATACCGAGCTGCCGTGAAACCGCTTTGGTGGGCTGCTGATGAATGGCTTTGCCATCCAGTAATACGCTGCCACCGTGCGGTTTCAACATACGGGCGATTGTGCTTAACAACGTTGATTTACCCGAGCCGTTCGCCCCCACCAGCACCGTCATTTTACCTTGCGGGATAGTGAGACAGATATCGTGGACAATGGTGTTATGGCGATAACCCGCAGAAAGCTGTTGTAGTTCAATGCCCGTTCTGTGGGCGGTATTTTCCACATGCTGTGGCATGTTCACTCCTGCGCCGCCGCATGGCAAAGCCTGCATGCGTAACTCTCTAAATAAAAATAAAACTCATTCTCTTTGTGATCTTGCTGGCTTGCACTGTAGTAGTCAAGCAATTACACCCTGTAGTTACATCACTTGTAAC